>JABDRH010000418.1 GCA_013041835.1 Desulfatitalea sp.
GGAGACCGCAGCGCCTGCCGTTCCAAGATTAACTTCGGCGGCACGCTCTACACCCTGGCCTTCGGTAATCCGTGTGCCGTGCACATTGACCCGGTGGAAAAAAAACCCCTTTATCATTTCATGCCAGGGACGAGTGTCTTTTCCCTTGCGGCGGCCGGGTGCAATTTCCGTTGCCTCAACTGTCAAAACTGGGAGATCTCACAGTTCGCCCCGGACCAACTCGAAAGCAACCAGCTTTCGCCCCAACAAGCAGTTGCGGCAACCCTAAAGGCCGATTGTCGCGCCGTAGCCTATACGTATTCCGAACCCATCACCTTTATCGAGTACATGACGGCCATTGCCGCGCCAGCTAAAAAGGCTGGCCTGAAGAATTTGTGGATCAGTAACGGGTATATCAATCCAGAACCGCTGGTCGATCTTTGCTCGCTTGTGGACGGCGCCAACATCAATCTCAAGGCCTTTGACGATGATATCTACCGCAAGCTCAACGGCGGCCGGCTCGCTCCGGTGCTCAACACGCTCCAAACGCTGCATGCCCGGGGTGTCCATTTCGAAATAACCAACCTGGTCGTGCCAGGTTATACCGATAATGCTGAAATGGTCCGGCGCATGTGCGCCTGGATCGTGGAAACCATAGGGCCGAACCACCCCTTGCACTTTTTGCGCTTTTTTCCCAAATACAAGCTCGACCGGCTACATGCCACACCCGTTTCTGTCTTGATCCGCCTGCGCCAAACCGCTATAAGAAGTGGTATCCGTTATGTTTATATGGGCAATGTTCCCGGCCACGAAGGCAACCATACCTTCTGTCATGCCTGCGGCCGGCTGATTATCCAACGGCTTGGCTATCGGATGCCTCAGTATCACTTGACAAAGGGGCGCTGCGCGTTCTGTGGTGAATTGATTCCCGGCGTGTGGTGAGTCAAAAATTTCCGGCGCACAACCAACGGGCGTTGGCCATGCGCCGGGCGTCACGAAGGGGTGGAAGCTAATCCGGACGGGAGTGAGCTCCAAGGAAAGAGCGCTTGCACCGTCCTCGGCGGGGTTGTGGAAACGTCGGATTGATCGTGCCGCCGGCAATCGGGGTGACCCGGCGGCAGTGATCCGACATCGTTAGATCTACTCCTGAGTCGGTTCCACGCTGATGACCTTGATGGTTTTGCCGGCATCATCTTCAGACAACATGCCGGTGGCCGTCACAGACTGGCCGACCAAGCTTGACAGGTCTTTGCCCTGAACCACATAGGTGTCGCCGTCATCCACGGTAATCACGATACCCTGGTCTGTTTTTGCAACGGTTCCTGTAATGCTCTCGCTCTGCTCAGACGCAACGGCAATAGACGCAGCCAGAAATCCACAAACAAACAATACGACGATCCATTTAATCATTCTTGTTTTCATCTACAATACCCCCCTTTACTGAAGTTATAAAAAAATGGTCCCACTGACCAGTATTTGCCGCATGACTGAACAAAGCCATTCGACGTATCCCATACTACAAAGCAATGCCCGTGCCACAATTTAATTGCTTGAATTCATTTAAGATATTAAACAGAGTCAAATTCTCAAGATACCATCAGGTGCAGAAAATGATGCCTGCCGAGTGCAAAAATTGCGCACGCTATGGGTGCGGACAATACGGAATTGATTCACAAGATTCTAAAAGTAAAGGGGGACAAATAGAACAAATTTGCCCTGGGGCATTCCGCCCCCCTATTGAATTGAGCCTTGGGATGGCTTATAAGATTGAAATGACATATAGGATAAATGATGTAATGTGCCGTCACTGCAACAACTGTGAATCGAACCCAGCGCCGTATGGATTTCCCGACTGGGACACGCGTGCCCGCAACCGTTCAAGCTACCACAGTGAGGAGACATGAACACAAATCATCAGGCATGGCTGGCGAAAGTTAAAGAAGAGGCTATTGACCCCGACCTTCCCATTATCGATGCGCACCACCATTTCTTGAATTTGCCTGACAACCGCTATCTACTGGATGAGATACTGCAGGATACCAACAGCGGCCACAATGTTGTGCAAACCATCTTCGTTGAGTCCGCCGCCATGTACCGCACAGTTGGCCCCGAAGCACTCCGGCCGGTGGGCGAAACTGAATTTGTGCGACGGATTGCCGAGGGGAGCGAAGCCGTATTTCCGGCGATGACCCGAGTGGCAGCCGGGATTGTGGGGTTTGCCGACCTGACTTTGGGGGCGGATGTGCTACCGGTCCTTGAAGCCCATATTGCAGCCGCCGACGGCCGTTTTCGAGGTATTCGGCATGCCGTAGGGTGGGATGCCGCCGACAGCATACCCAATGCCCATACCAACCCCCCCCGGGGGTTGATGTCCGATTCCACCTTTCGGTTGGGCTTTTCGATGTTGAACAGATACGACTTGAGTTTCGATGCCCGAATATACCACCCACAACTGGAGGAGTTCGCCGAACTGGCGCGCTTGTTCCCGGAAACCGCCATCATTCTCGATCATGTGGGCGGTCCGCTGGGCATCGGTCCCTATGCCGGCAAACACAAGGCGGTGTTCGACCAGTGGCGCCGGGGAATCGACCAGGCGGCGACATGCGACAATGTAGCGGTCAAGCTAGGTGGGTTGGCGATGAAACTGTGCGGTTTCAGATGGCATGAACAGCCAGCCCCTCCCACCTCCGCGGTACTGGCGGAGGCCATGCGGCCCTTTTTCGAATATTGCATCGAGCGCTTCGGCGTGGAACGTTGCATGTTTGAAAGCAACTTTCCCACGGACAAGCCGTCCTGCGCCTACGCGGTGCTATGGAACGCCTACAAGCGGATTACGCAATCGTACTCGGAACATGAACGTGCAGCCCTTTTCTACGGTACGGCCTCCCAGGTCTACGGGTTGGATGAAACCGAGTTGGATTAGCCCAACCAATGATGGTGCTTCATCTTCTCCTTTTGATCACGGCCATCGCATTGCTATGGTTTGGATCGGACAAGCTGGTGGGTTCGGCCTGCAGGCACCCTCGGTGTCTCCGAGTTGGTCATCGGGCTGACCGTGGTGGCTTTCGGTACATCGGCCCCTGAATTCGCCGTTACCCTGACCGCTGCGGTCAAAGGGTATGCCAGCATATCGGTGGGCAACATCGTCGGCTCCAATATTTTCAATCTGGGTTTTATCCTGGGAGCGGTGGCCATCGTACGCAGCGTTTCGATCTCCAGGAGCCTGGTATATCGCGACGGTCTGCTCATGATCGTATCGACCCTGATATTGCTCTTCTTTTTCAGGGATATGCACCTGTCCAGGATCGAAGGGTTGGTCCTTTTTACTACACTCATGGCCTACCTGGCCTATCTTTTCATCAAAAAAGCGCCGCCAGCGGGTGAAGAGCACCTGACCAGCGAAATGGCCGATATAAAAGACTGGATTCTTCTGCCGGTGAGCATTCTTATGGTGATCGGGGGGGGGCAATTGCTCGTCACTTCGGCCGGATACCTGGCTCGGGCCATCGGACTCTCCGAATGGGTCATCGGCGTGACCATCGTGGCTGCCGGCACATCGGCCCCGGAGATGGCCGCCTCCCTGGCCGCCGCCATCAAGGGGAAATACGGCATTTCCGCCGGAAACCTGGTGGGCAGCAACCTGTTCAACATTTTGGGTGTACTCGGCCTGGCCGGTTCGGTCAAACCGCTGACCATCCAGCACAGCTCATACGACTCCCTGGTGCTGCTCACGGCGATGGTGGTGATGGTGATCGCCTTGATGCGCACCGGTTGGCGTATCTCCCGACTGGAAGGTTTTCTATTAATATTGTCAGGTCTGGGGCTATGGACCTTCGATTTATTGAAGTAAGGGGGTACAGACAAAGGCGCAAGGGCCTTGGCACAAAACCAAATGACCCATCAATGGAGGCGAATGATGAAAAAAACGGCATTGATTCTGGTGTTGATCTGTTGCACCGGCTTGGGTGTTGCCCAAGCCCAGGAGTTCACCCTGCTCAGCGACCAAATGGGCGGCCAGCTTACCAATGATCAGGTATATGACGGATTCGGATGCAGCGGCAAGAATATTTCCCCGGCGTTGAAATGGGTCCATGCCCCGGCAAGCACGAAAAGCTTTGCCATCACCGTCTACGATCCGGATGCGCCCACGGGCAGTGGCTGGTGGCACTGGGTCGTCTTCAATATCCCCGCCGGCAGTGCCTCCCTGCCTGCGGACGCCGGCAATCCCAAGAAGGCATTGGCGCCCAAGGATAGTGTTCAGAGCGTCACCGACTTCGGCAATCCGGGGTTCGGCGGTGCCTGTCCGCCAAAGGGGGACCGACCCCACCGGTACGTCTTCACGGTTTATGCCCTGGATGTGGAAAAACTGAATCTGGATGCAAAGGCATCGCCCGCCATGGTGGGCTTTACCCTAAATATGCACGCCATTGAAAAGGCATCTTTGATTGCATACTACGGCCGTTGACCCCAATTTCAAAAAAGCCGGAGGGCTCCAGATTCAAGGCGCCAAGGGTGAAGCCGTAGTCATCTTACCGCGAACCCTTGGCAACGCGGAATATGGAGCCCTCCGGCTTTTGCACCGTTAGGGTTGGATCAATATCGTGGGATAGACCCCTTCCAAGTCTCCTTCCGGATAAGGCTGAATCGTGTTGAAGGAGATGTTCTGGTTCTTCTGGGCATGGCCCTTGTTATTAACGCCGTCGTAAAAGGCACCGTTGGCCTCCAGGATGTGATGAATCCGCGCCTTGAATGCCTCGACAAAGGCGGCACCGCTGCCTTCGAACACCATGTTGCCCTGGCTGAAATTGGAGTTGACCTTAGACAGATTTGCCAAGCTGATGCTGTTGGCCTCCAAATCGGCCTGGTTGTTGATCATGCCCCAGGCCAAATGACCGGCCGGAACGGTCAACGGCGCATCGATGTCGATGATCGTATGGGGCATGACGATGCACTCTTTGCCCACGGTCAGGCGGCTGCCCGGACGACCGTGTAAAAAACTGTTGAATCCCACAAAAACATTCTCCCCCATGTCGGCTTCAATGATCTTGGCGCCGTGGGCGGTGACGTTGTTGCCTTCCAGGCGTGAATTGATGATGTGGCAATTTTCCTGGGCATTGGCGCCTTTTCCCAGCCAACAATTCTGCAGGTAGGCACGTTGGGCGACCAGTACGTTCTCGCCGATGCGCGTTTTTGGTTCGACCACGGCGAAGCGGTCCACCGAAGCGTTTTGGGGCACTTCCACAGTAGGAACGATATTGACCACCTCGAAAATCTTTTGGAATGCGGCTTTGTGTTTTTCAACAAAATCCATCAGCAGTCCCTGGGGCTGCATGTTGGGGGCAAAGAAAATGTACCGGGACAACCGCTCGCTGGGATGGTGATAAAGAAAATTGCACACCCCGGGCACACGCACCCATACGGTACCGGGATCGATATTCAGATGGCTGATCTCGCCGGCCTGAACGTAGGCGAAGGCGCCGATCACGCAGTCGTTCATGGTGGTTAAATCGACGGTGGCCATGGGTCCGAGGAAGCTGCCGTCCGTGGGCGAACCGTGGATGTTGGCGTAGTGGGCTGAAATGGTATTGGAGATAAAAAACTGCTCCAGAGACTCCGGGTCGTGGGAAAAGTTGTGCACAAGGGTTTTAACCAATATGCTGTCTTCGATGTGGATGGCTTCGTCTTGGGACACTTTGATATCGAAGCGGTCATATTTGACGACCTGGCCTTCTTTTTTCAGCTCATCACCGCGAATGTCGCTTTTATATAGAATGGAGTTGGACACGCGACACCGACCCAAAAAGTAGCTGCCGGCCAAATTGGATTGGCGGAAAACAAAATTGAGCGGATGGTGTGGCGTGATGCCATAGAAAGCATAAAACTTAAGCAGCTTTTCAAAAGGAAGGATGTTTTCAATATATGGCGTAACATCGTAATTCAATTCACGCAGGTTGATGTTTACCCGCTGGATGATGCGATCGAAGAGATTCTGGAGTGATTTCATGAATATTCCCTAATTCGTCACGTTATGGCATTCCTGCATGGCGTGAAAAACAGCGGCGAAAACATCCGTTAAACGTAGGATCCCGACTATTTTCTGATTCCGGGTGACCAGCAGGGCCAGATGATTGCCCAGAACGAGCTGCTGTATGGCAATATCCAGCGATGTTTCATGGTCCACATACTCTCCCTCGGTCGGTGCCTGCATAAAGTCCTCCACCTTTAGCCGAACCGCGTTGGCACACAGTTCGGTCAGCGGAGTGCCCTTTTTTAGCCGTTTGCTGGTCTGAAGTTGTCGGATCAATTGGGCGCTGAAGCCGTATTGGGACAGTTTGTTAATCTCCTTCAAATCGACATCTTTGGGCTCTAGCGCGCGTAGCGCATCCGTTTGACTCAACTTGCCGATCACCTGCTGTTTATTATCCAGAATCAAGATGGCGCGATGCTGGTATTGGTTGCCGGTGAATTCCTCCTGGGCCTTTTCCAGCGCCGCAATGGCCTGAAAAAGGGTCGATCCTTTGGGAACCGTCGCATATTCGGATATGGGAACCATCAAGTCTTTCACTTTGTAGTTGTCCACCGATAGCCTCCCTTAAAAAGCGCATCCACAAAAAGCCCATCCACATTTGGATGGGCTTTTTTGAATATCAAATGGCGGAGAGAGAGGGATTCGAACCCTCGATGCAAGTTTCCCCACATACTCGCTTAGCAGGCGAGCGCCTTCAGCCGGCTCGGCCATCTCTCCGTTGATGATCGAATCATCGAATGGCAAAACGTTGATTCGGGCACCGCAAGTTCCACTAATATACACACCTTATGAAACCAATCAACCATTTTACCAAGGAACCGGAGTGGCGGAGGGAGTAGGATTCGAACCCACGGAGCTTTCGCTCAACGGTTTTCAAGACCGCCGCCTTAAACCACTCGGCCATCCCTCCTGAAAATTAGGTTCGCTTTTAACATCCAAGCCCCATGAGGTCAATAGGTTTAGCCAGATTGGGAGTTGACATCGATCCTCAATGGTGATTATGTGGCCGACACCATTTCGGCTCAACTGCCGGAAAATAAGTGGTTTACGGCAGACATTGAAAAATGCCAAACTGGGTGAAACGTCATAAGATTTGCCGGGAGACACAATAAATGAAACAAAAATACGCCATCATTCGGGATGATGAACAAAACACCCTGATTTTACGAGAATATGCCGAACTGGACAAGGAGATGATGTCCTTGTTGTGTGAGGAAACCTATTCCCGGGAGGTCATCGACGGCGCACTCAAAACGGGTCCCCAAGCCATGATCAACGTGATCCGTACCAACAACATGTACCCACCAACAGCTTTCGCACAAGCCATTGCCGAAGCAGTTGCCGGTATCCTGACCGAAGGTGGCAACCCCTCGGCCGAGCTCTTCTTTGACGATAAGGATCTGTTCCTCAAGGAGTTGCCGGAAGAAAGTGAAGAAGTGGAAGATGAGGCTGATGAGGATGTGGATGTGGATGATTTACTGGAAGATGATATCGAAGACGATTTCGAAGATGAGAAAGTGATAAATACCCTCAAGTCTTCCATTAAATTGGCTGAAGACGACAATGATGATACAGATGATGTATGATCGATTCAGGCAGTCCGAATCTGAACAGCAACGCCCGACCCAATGGTTGGGCGTTGCTGTTTTAAGGCGATTGGCGGAAAAGAATTGCACCTAAAATGGGCGTTACCTGAGCAGCTCTTGAATAGTTTGTTCCATCGCTCGGTGCGATTGCTGACCGGGAAGCTTGCCGGCGATTTTCCCATCACGGACAACTATCAATGTGGGAATGCCGACAAGATTATAGACGGCCACGGCTTGTTGCCCGCTCCAATAGACCGGGAAAGAAACGTTTAAGCGATCAATGAGTGGCTGAATCGCCTGGGGCCCGCCCTCATCGATGCTCAATGCAACAATCCGGATGCCGCGGGGATGGTATTGTTCATGAAGTTTGACAAGATCCGGCAGCTCCGTTTTACATGGTGCGCACCAGGAAGCGACTACCGCCACCAAACCGGTAAAGCTGGACGATTGCAACAGCTCGCCAAAGTCTTTCATGGAAATAGACCTTACCGGGTTGGGCGTGGGGGTAGGTTCGTTGCAGCCCAAACCGGTCAACAGACAGGCCACGAGCACCGTCAGTACGATGCAAAGCCACATGGGTGATCGATTGAACCATAAGCGGTTGGATCGAAAGAGAAACTTAGCAGGCCCAGGCATGAACGGCTCCTTGGTTGGGTCGCAACGCAGCAACCCCGGATGATTGGTCGATACCAGGCTCAGTTATCACCCCTTTGGTAAGGATGCAACCGTTTGAGCATGCCATACGCAGCATCACGTTGCGAGTAAACTGCTCCGGCCAAACGTCGGCGGGGAAGGAGAACGCATGCGACACAGACACCGTATCGCAACGCTGTGGTGCCTGAACATTCTGATATTTCTGCTTTTCAGCAGTTGCGGCTCACCCACGGAACATCGCTTCCAGGGACGCACGATGGGCACTACCTACCTGATCAAGGTCGTGGCCAAACGCTCAATAGATATGGCGCCCGTAAAAATCCAGGTGGATCAACGGCTGGAAGAGATCAATCAGAGCATGTCCACTTACCGGCCGGACAGTGAGATTAACCGCTTTAATGCGTATCGACAAGTGGACCAAGTGTTTGAGGTATCGTCTGACTTTTTGCGGGTGATGCTGTCCGCCCGGCAGATCCATCAGATCACCGGAGGCGCCTGGGACGGGACGGTAGATCCCCTGGTGAATCTTTGGGGCTTCGGTAAACGCGGGACCATCGATAAAGCACCTGCTGCCAAAATCGTGACCACCGCATTGGAGAAAGTCGGCTTTGACCACATTCAGCTCCTGGAAACCGGCTATCTGGTGAAAAAAAGGGCGGAGATCACAGTGGATCTGGCTTCCATCGCCAAAGGTTACGGTGTGGATCAGGTGGCGGTACTGTTGCGCGGCTTGGGGTTCAAAAGCTTTCTGGTGGAAATCGGCGGCGAGGTGTACGCCGCCGGCCGCCGGCCCAATGGCACCCCCTGGCGGGTCGGCATTAATATCCCGCGGGCCGAAGCGGCGGTCGACGCTGTGTACCGGTCGGTTCCCCTGGAGAACAGCGCCATGGCCACCAGTGGTGACTACCGCAATTTTATCCGCATAGCAGACAAGACCTACTCGCATATCATCGATCCGCGAACGGGCTATCCGCTACAAAATGCCGTGGTCAGCGTGTCGGTCATTGCCGATAACTGCACCCTGGCCGACGGGTTGGCCACGGGTATCATGGTCATGGGGCCACAACACGGTATCGCCCTGCTCGATCGATTGCGCGGGGTGGAAGGTATGATCATCGCACGGCGAGCGGACGGCTCGCTGCAACACCACCTGTCCGCAGGCATGGCGGAAAAAAATTGAACCCCAATGTTGCATAAAAAAAGATGGCCGACGGCTTCCCCCTTGGCGCCTTGGCTATGAAGCCCGCCGACTTTTTCAACATTGGAGTGGACAATGGTCGGTTGACTTTCAATGCCTAGTCCTATAAGTAGCCTTGTGAGTCATTTTCTATACCAATGATATAAGTCACTTATACTGGCAATGGCGTATCCTTGAGACAAAAAACTAGTGATGAGGAGGGAGAGACGCGTGGAAATTCTGGTATTACTCAAACAAGTGCCGTCGACAGAGGCATTAATTGAGGTGGCCGACGATGGGGTATCCATCAAAACTGAGGGGCTTCGATTCGTCATCAACCCATACGATGAGTTGGCCGTGGAAGAGGCGTTGCGCATTCGCGAGGCCCAGGGTGGCACGGTCACCATTGTCTCGGTAGGCCCGGCCAAAGCAGCCGAGGCCATTCGCACCGGATTGGCCATGGGCGCGGACAAAGGCATTCTGGTGAATCCGGGTGATCTGAACTGTGACGGCCTGGCCGTGGCCAAAATCCTGGCCGCAGCCATCAAGCCGCTTTCCTATGATCTCATTATCGCCGGCCATCGGGCGGTGGATGATGATAATTTTCAAACCGCCACCGCCGTAGCCGAACTGCTCGGTATTGCCAATGTCTCCATGGTAATCAAGCAGGAACTGCTCGACGGCAAAATACGTTGCCAATGCACCGTGGAGGGTGGCACCAAAACAGTAGATGCGCCACTGCCTGCCCTGATCGCCGCCCAACGCGGCTTGAACAAACCGCGCTTCACCAGCATGTCCGGCATCATGAAAGCCAAGAAGAAGCCCCTGGAGACCAAAAGCCTGGCCGATGTGGGGATTGACATCGATGGGCTTCAGCCCCTGGTGCAGGTCAAAGCACTGCGATTGCCCGAGGAGCGTTCGGGCGGTCGTATCATCGAAGGCGATTCGGTGCAGGCCAAGGTTTCGGAACTGGCCCGATTGCTACGGGAAGAGGCAAAGGTAATTTAATCCAAAGGAGCGGAGCATGACGCAGAATATACTGGTAGTGGCGGAACAGGCGGAAGGCACCTTTCGCAAAGTGACCTTTGAAGCCTTGTCAGCCGGATTACGGCTGGCCGGGCAAATGGGCGGCGAAGTTCAGGCCGTAGTCATGGGCAATGACATCGAGGCGGCGGCGTCCGAATTGGGGCGGTATGGCGCCGAGAAGATCTGGCTGGCCGATGACGGTGCCCTGTCCGATTTTACCACCGAGGCGTACACGGATGCCTTGGCCCAGGTGGTGACTCATTCCCAACCCGCAGTGGTGCTGATGGGCGCCACCACCCAAGGTAAAGACCTGGCCGCACGTCTTTCAGCACGCCTGAACGCTGCCCTGGGCTCTGACGTAATGGGATTGCATGTGGACAACGGCCAGGTGCTTGCCACGCGCCCCATGTATGGCGGCAAGATTCTCGCCGATGTGGCCCTTGTGGGAAGTCCGGTCATTGTTTCCCTTCGGCCCAATACCCAGGTCATCACGGAAAAGCAGGGAACCGGCGCCCTTGAAAAAGTAACAGTGACAGTCAGCGGCACCGGTGTCCAGGTGGTGGATAAACAATTTGAAAGCGGCAAAGTGGAACTGACCGAAGCTGCGTCGGTGGTCACCGGCGGCTGGGGCATGGGCGGATCGGATTATTCCGTGGTGGAAGCGCTGGCTGAAACACTAGGGGCGGCTGTCGGCGCCTCCCGGTCGGCGGTGGACGAAGGCTGGCGCTCCGCCGCGGACCAGGTGGGTCAGACCGGCAAAACCGTTTCTCCCAACCTTTATGTGGCCTGTGGCGTATCCGGGGCGATTCAGCATCTGGCCGGCATGTCCTCTTCCAAAGTGATCGTGGCCATCAACAAGGATCCGGAAGCGCCCATCATCGCCAAGGCCGACTATGCCATTGTCGGCGACCTGTTCGAGGTGGTCCCGGCGCTGACCGAGGAAATAAGAAAGATTAAGGGCTAATGCCTATAGGCTGGAACCGCATGACCCGTCTGTGCCATTGGTACTTTCGCAATTATGTGTGGCTGCTTGCGGTGTTGTTCGTGTTCACCTTTTGCCTGCCGCTGCTGGTCGGCGCCTTGGTCGCGCCGGCCGGCATTTTCGGTTGGTTGGCCATCCACCTGGCGCTGTTCTTTTTCACCCAGAAGCAACACCTGGCGGACAAGCGTATGACCACTGAACTGCTGCTCTACTTTCACTGGCAGCATGCCCTTTTACAACCCCAATTGCGGGCCGTCCTTGAAGCCGAAGACGTTCCATCCGCCGAGCAGAACGATACCCTTGACGCCTATTTTGCCCTGTGCGCCGAACAGTACTGCCACTTCCAACGCGGCCTCATTCCGCCTGGCGTTTGGGAATCCTGGCGCAACCGGATGCGGATTTACTACTACAACGCTCTGGTCCGCAAACGATGGGATCAGGCTTTTAGTCGGCAGACTGCATTATATGGGTTCGATAAGCAATTGCTGAAATAAACTTGGCCCTTTACAGCATGCTTGCTCAAAAATTGCGAGATTTTAAAAACAGCGAAGCACCGAAAAGATTTTTTGTAACTATGTTCGCAAACGCGGCTTGGTCAGGAAAATATGGGAAAACGGCACCCCAAGGCGGGGCTAGCCGGAACAGCCGACTTTAGGGCTCGCGCAAAAATAACTCTTGAAGCTGCGGCCTTTCGGTGAAAAAGCTTTCACATAAGATAAATGGGCAGGGCATGATTGCCCTGCTCACCATCTATACAATTCTTTTGATTATTTTTGTCTTTTCTTTCTGCCGATACCGACAAGACCGACAAGGCCGGTACCGAGGAGGAACATTGTGGAAGGTTCGGGAACGGCTGAGGGTCCGCCATCGTATGCTAAAAATGGCCTATCCGCGCGATCAAAAAATAATGATGTTCCGCCGGACACACCATTCGTGGCCCCATAAGTAAACGAAGACACACCAGTGGTAAATGGATCTGAAGCGATGCTGCTTCCAGTGGCATTATTGTTCCCAGTATCTGATATGGGCCCATACAGCATCATACTGCTACCAAGGTAAGCCAGTGCATTATTGATCCCTACCGGTGAGTAATTGTAATCACCCATAAAGAAAACCGTTCCACCAGAATCAACGAACGAATCAAGTGCAATTAGTTCACTTGCGGTAAATTCGCCGCCATACATACCCGTAACGAATAAATCAGTACCGGAAAGAAAAGAATTCGTAACTTCAGCGCTACCAAGGTAGGAAGAACTAACACTTGTTAAAGAATTGTAATAGGTATTGAGGTTATTACCAATGGAACTGGTAGCAGCCTCATGAACCAATACATTGGTACCGCCTTGTAAAATATTTTCAAAAAACACATTATTATCGTTATAAGCCGCATAAAAGGCTGGTGTATTGTCGCCAGAGGCGATGATCAAAGCGAAAGCTGAAGGATTAACGCATAGCATTCCGAAAAGGCATAGTACAATTGAAAGAGGTGTAACTCTAAATACCGATAGTTTTTTCATTATCGCTCCTTTCTCGACTTTATTTCAACTGCGCGCTTTCCAATAGAAACCCATGAGCAAACAAACGGCTGGTTATCACCTCCTTCCGGTAAGTTGCAGAAAAGGAACCCATTAATTTCTACCACCCCTTTTCATAAAGATTTGGTTTCATCTTGTCAGGAGATTTGTAGAGCATAAACAGGTGCGAATGTACAGCTACAAGCAAATTTTATGCCCACCATTTAGCGATGGGCAATATTGAATTAGTGCTATAATATCGGGATATTAATCAATAGGACGTTTTTATATATGGCAAAATGTCGTAGGAACTATAGTTCCTATTCGGAAAAAAAGTACATAGAAGATATATAAGAACGTCTACAAAAAAGAATCATGTAGATCTTGGCCACTGGCTTGCCTGTAACTCGGATCATTCACCTGGCAGCGTATGTACCCAAAAATGCACAATCAAGCCTCATATCACTCATCTCACGGCAGCCGCGTCATCAGCGGCATGGACGGGTTGCGTTCTTTTAGGATGAGCGACGGAGAACGGTTCGCGTTTACACGCAACAACATGCCCCAAATGGACATGCTGGACATCGACGATCACTATGCCGGTGGCAATGATTTGAGTGCCAAGGACACTGTGGATGGTTACGGCCACACTCAATGGTACAACGAAACCGTAACCTACCTGCAAGACCCGGCCAACGCGCGTATCAACGTGGTGATGTGGTCCTGGTGCAATCCTGCCGGCCATGACCACCAGAAGTACATCGACGACATGGAGGATCTCATTGCCCAATACGGGCCGGAGGGTTCCCAACTGGGACGCGGCGGCAGCCGCACCACACCTGTCACCTTCGTCTTCATGACCGGCCATCCCAATGGTGATGGTGAATCGGCCGCCACTTCGTCAGCCTATCACTGCCATACCCTGGTTACAGCCCATTGCATCCGAAACAATCGCTTCTGTCTGGATTACTGGGGCATCGAAACCCACGGCATGGACGGCGCCTACTATCCGTTTGTCGATGATAACGGGATGGATCGGGAAAGCGGTACCCATTTTTACCTGGATTGGCAAAACCGTCATCCGGACGACTACTTTGAAAACGGCTGCGCCCACTGCAGTGCCAACCAGGAGCTGACCTGCAATCGAAAAGCCTATGCTGCGTGGTGGTTATGGGCCAGAATCGCTGGCTGGCAGCCAGAAAACGATGCGCCCCCGGACGATCCGGCAGATACGCCTGCGGCAGGCGATGAGTCGCAAACAACTACACCGGAGGACGATGCGACGCAAACGCCGGACACGAACGCCGCCATCGGAAGCACTACAAACAATGCCGCGGATGGCGGATGTTTCATCCGCACCATGGCAGGCTTGGATAACGGATAGGTCACTTTTGAATATAAGTTCAGCGCTGCAAAACCTTAGCGACAAGATCTTCGGTCTGCTTCCATAGCCGTTCTTTGTAGGGTTTTTCAAAATGCAAAGGAATGGCCTTCTTCTTGTGGAACAACATGCCTGTTACGCCTTGAATTTCTTTGCAGGAACACGCATAAACGCCATTGGTGGAGGTTTTTGCAAAAAGGGGCCATAAAAGCGTAATTGTGCCCCGCACCATCAAAGGCATGTTATCCATGAGATGGGAACGTACAAATCCAGGATCAAACGAATTGACGTCAATACCTTTTGACGTATACTGTTCGGAAAGAATCTCCGACAAGACCGTTTTTGCATGGACAGCCGCCGTGGCAGCCTTAAAACCGCTATATTTTTTAGCAAATTGGAGATCGTCAAAATCAATGCTTTCCTTGAGCATTTGTGACGGAGCCGCCGCGACGTTGACGATTCTAGCCCCTTGCGTTCGTTCAAGAAGCGGAACAAGTTGCGTGGAGAGCAGAAACGCGCTCAGATAGTTGACCGCAAAATTCTTTTCCAGCCCCTCCTGCGTTTCCTGTCTTTTGGGGTACATGGCACCGGCAATGTTGGCCAAGACATCTAGTCGTTCATGAACCGTCATGAATTGGTCTGAAAACTGGAGAACACTGTTCAAATTGCTCAGATCCAGCTCGACAAATTGGGTACTCTCAGGACGTTGCGTGTTGAGTTCGAAGGCAATGGCCTGGCCTTTTTGGCGGTTCCTGCCAATTAACACAACCTGGTAGTCTTGAAGAATCAATTCCCGGGCAATAGAAAGTCCGATACCTGACGTTCCGCCTGTTAATAAGGCCTTTTTCAAACCGTTTCCTGTTTTAGCTGGCATAATATCTCCTTGAAAGACATAACAGTGCTGTCATTGCAAAAGCCGGTATAATAAAGGTCGCTTTCTTGGCCGTCAAGTCAAAACCTGGTTAAACACTTTCTCATGGGCATTGAATATGGGTTGGCAATCGCGTCATGGATCAGCCGCGACACACCGGACCCGTCCTGCATTTTCATCGGGCGGCGGCCCCATCGGACAGCTCGCCCGTGACACCCTTGGCCTGGCCGGGGTGGGGCTCTTGACGGCATCATTTCACATTGACATCTCATGCGATTCAAGGAAAAATCATTTCACACTCAAACCTTGGAGAAGCTTATGAAATGGTTTGTGGAAGTATTAAAAAAGTATGCCGTCTTTGAAGGCCGCGCACATCGTACCGAGTATTGGATGTTCATCCTCTTTTATGTTCTGATCGCTGTCGTTCTGGCCATCATCGAGGCGGTGCTGGGCATCTTCGGCTTGAATGCGATCTTCGCGCTAGCCTTGTTGCTGCCCAGCCTTGCCGTAACCGTGCGGCGATTGCATGACACTGATCGTTCCGGATGGTGGCTCCTGATCGGCCTGGTGCCCCTGGCCGGAATCGTGCTGTTGGTTTTCATGCTATTGCCCAGCAACGAAGCGGATAATCCTTACGGCCCAAGAGCGACCACTGGCTGATCCGCATCTGGAACAGGCAAAACAAGCGCCCCATCTTCATGTCGTTCACGGCCATGCAATGTCGTATTCTGACCCAATGAACGGCATCGTTGCCGTGGTATACGCT
>JABDRH010000419.1 GCA_013041835.1 Desulfatitalea sp.
GGAGACCCTCATCGAGTTGCTAAGCGCTTCACCGGACCCGGCGGCCGACCGCCAGGCGCTGGACCCCATCATTCGCATCCGCGCCATCCAGGACTTCACCGCCTCGCGTGCGGTACGGTTTGTTTTCGACCTGAAAGCGATCATCCATGCCCAAATCCCCGACGCCCAGGGGCAGGCACAGCTCGATGCGCGCATCGACGAACTGGCCCTGACGGCATTCGACCTGTACATGTCGTGCAGGGAAAAAATCTATGATCTCAAAGCCAACGAAGTGAAACAACGCACTTACAAGGCGTTTGCCAAAGCAGGTTTGATAAAGGAGTCGGACGATGAATAACTTTTACTTGTCATCACTGCTGGCGGTATTTGTGCTGGCCCTGGTCGCCTGGATCGGTTCCTTGGGACTGCCCTGGTTGTTCGGCATTGTCTTGCCTTACGTTGCCGTCGTTATCTTCGTGGTCGGTGTGGTCCGGCGCGTCATGGGTTGGTCCCGGTCGCCCGTGCCGTTCGCCATTGCCACCACGGCCGGACAGCAAAAATCCCTGGACTGGATTCAGCCCAATCCCATTGACAACCCTTCTACCAAATTAGGCGTTTTCGTGCGCATGGCGCTGGAAGTGCTCACCTTCCGCTCCCTGTTTCGCAATACGCGCATGAAACTGACGCAGGAAGGGCGCTTTCGCTACAGTTTAGAGATCTTCCTGTGGGTGGGCGCGCTGGCTTTTCACTACGCCTTTGCAACGGTTCTGTTGCGTCACCTGCGCTTTTTTCTAGAACCGGTGCCCTGGTGCATCCGAATGCTGGAAACAGTGGACAGCTTCATGCGTCTTGAGATCAGCTACAACGTGATCCAGTTCGGCCTGCCGGCGGTATACGTCTCCGGGCTGGTGCTGCTCGCCGCGGTCGTGTATCTGTTTCTAAGGCGGCTGTGCATCGGCAACGTGCGTTACATCTCCCTGGCATCGGATTTCTTTCCGCTGTTTCTCATCATGGGTATCGCCTTTACCGGCATTTTGATGCGCTACTTCGTCAAGGCCGATATCACGGCGGTCAAGGCGCTGACCATGGACCTGGTCACTTTACGAGCCCTGAGCTTCGACATCCCCGAGGGGATCAGTCCACTGTTTTACATCCACCTGTTTTTCGTGAGCACTTTGCTGGCCTACTTTCCATACAGCAAACTGATGCACATGGGTGGCATCTTTTTGAGCCCCACCCGCAACATGACCACCAACACCCGCGAGGTGCGCCACGTCAACCCATGGAACCATCCGGTCAAGGTCCATACCTACGAGGCCTATGAGGATGAGTTCCGCGAGAAGATGGTTGAGGCCGGATTGCCGGTGGACAAGATGCCGGAGCCAACCCCCGAAGAATCGACTGGGCAAGAGGAAAAGGAGTAAACCGACATGGCAGACGAAACACCCAAAGCCGAAGAGCTCATGGAGCGTCTGGATCACCGTTCGCCCTCAACCCATTGGATGGACGTTCCGGTCAACATTCGCAAAGGCATGTACTGTTACGCCGCCAACCCCAAGAGCGTCAAGTACCTTGGCCTTCCCAATGCACGGGCCTGGAATCCCCTGGACGACGATTGGCAGCTACCCGACAACTGGCAGCAGATTCTGCATGAAGGCTTCAAGGAGCGACTGGATAAGTTTCGCTCCATCCGGATCTTCATGGATATCTGCGTGCGCTGCGGCGCCTGCGCCGACAAATGCCACTTCTTTCTGGGCACCGGCGACCCCAAGAACATGCCCGTGTTGCGCGCCGAACTGCTACGTTCCATCTACCGCAACGATTTTACGGCCATGGGCAAGTTGTTCGGCCGCCTTGCCGGCGCCCGGCCCATGACCGTGGACGTGCTCAAGGAGTGGTGGTACTACCTGTTTCAGTGCACCGAGTGCCGCCGCTGCTCCCTTTTCTGCCCTTACGGCATCGACACGGCCGAGATCACCATCTTCGGCCGCGAGCTGCTCAACCTGCTGGGGCTGAACATCGACTGGATCGCCACGCCGGTGGCCAATTGCTACCGCACCGGCAACCACCTTGGGATCCAGCCGCATGCCTTCAAGGACATGATTGATTTTTTCTGCGAAGACATCGAGGAGATCACCGGCATCATGCCCGAGCCCAACTTCAACAAGAAGGGCGCCGACATTCTTTTCATCACCCCCTCGGGTGATGT
>JABDRH010000422.1 GCA_013041835.1 Desulfatitalea sp.
TGTTTTAAATAATTCCTTTAAATTCACTTGGCACCTACAAGCTACACTATTATAGCTTGCAGTATCATACTCTTAATGTTTTGTCCCGCAATTTTTGTAATTTTTTCTGAATCCAGTCAGAGCTTACCTTTTGGGTAGCGAATTTTGCCGCGTTTTCACCCGCGATACGTCCGCTGTTGATGGCAAAGCCAAGGGTTGAACCCCATAATATATAAACAAGGGCGTAATGGTGGGTATGGGTTCCGTTGGCGCAATCACCCGCGGCATACAGGCCCGGTATGATTTCACTTTTCTTGTCCACAACCTCGGCCCTTTCATTGATCTTGATGCCGCCGACGGTCCCGTAAGCGCACAAGCGACGGGCAAAGGCAAAAAACTTAGGCGCCTTCACAGGCTTGAGACATCTTGGATCTTTCGCGAAAAGGGCGTCATACTTATTTTCACAGCACTTGTTATATTCATCCACGTTTTTCCGCAAGGCATCGCTATCGATTTTTAGTTGAGTGGCAAGCCCGCCCACAGATTCAGCCATGAATACATTGTCCGCGCCCTTCTCAATGGCGCTTTTGACCATGTCTTCAATCTTCCCCCCTTTGCCATGAATATATCCGGAAATTTGCGGTCCTTTCTCGTCGATGTCATTTGCCGTGGCACTGTCGATAATGATGTAACTGCATTTATCTTTTTGCCGATCAATGGAATTGCATATATGTGTTGTATTGCCGTTGCCTTCATCCATGAAACGCTCGCCATGCTGGTTCACCCAGAGGTAGGGAAGGCTCCACCCAACGAGACCGATTAAATACATCATTTCAGGAATCATCAGGATTTTTCCTCCAGGTGAAAAAGATGAGCCGTTTGATTGACACATCCTGGGAACGTATACTGAGGAGTTCAAACTCGACGCCCATTTTCTCCAGCCAGTCAATGGTATCGGCGGTCTTATTAATATACGCTCTTACCAGCCTGGCATCCGGTTTTCAGTGAGAACGGTCCATAAAAAGCCTGAAGGCGTCATCTTTTGTAAAGGGAAGGTTCTTTTCTCGCTGCAGCCGGCTTTCCACGGCAAATATTCCCATTCCGGTTACGGATATCCCCCCAAGGGCCTTCCTTTTTTCAAATACAATCACTTCCGCCTACAGAATATCTCGATATTCTTTAATTTTTGTGCCTTGCGGCGTGAGCGCTGCAACACCTAAAAATGCAAATCCTTCCAGGGCCACTAAATGCTTCAGAATCGATTGTCCCGTTTTCTTCGTCTTTTGTTTCAATTTAAACGGCAATATCGTAATTGCTAGAGATATTTTTTAATTTAAAGGTTTCCCTTGACGCGGAAACATGAAAAGTTGCGATGATGAGCGCTATGCATAAAACAACTATTACTAAAAGATGATTTATCTTTACCGGTCTCGTAATGCATGGTCTCCTTTTGCGGAAGAATAAGTTGTGCCTCGGTAAATGCCGAGTTTCCTCATTCGCGAGCGGAGCGAATTGGGATTCATGCCTAAAAGCTTGGCGGCGCCTGTGTCGCCGAATATGCGGCCATCTGTCTTTTTCAATGCGCGCAGGATATGTCTTCGCTGCATTTCATCAAGAGGCTCAATTCCATCGGGTTCCAGGTCGATGGTCTCCGGCGGTGTAATCTTAAGGATGTTTCCTTTTGATATGATCATGGCCCGTTCGACCAGATTCCGCAATTCCCTTATATTTCCGGGCCAGGAATATCGGCTCAGCGCTTCAAGGCTTTTCTTGGGAATCGTATCTATGGCCTTGCCCATGGATTCACAAAATTCTTGAACAAACCCCTTCACCAGCAAAGGAATATCCTCGGATCGCTCGCGTAAAGGCGGTACCAGTATCGGAAAGATATTGAGACGGAAAAATAGATCACTTCGAAATTTACCTTCTTTCACCGCCCTTTCAAGGTCACGGTTGGTTGCGGCAATCACCCTGGTATTCACTTGCGTTGTTTTTGTGCTTCCCAGCTTTTCGAATTCGCCTTCCTGAAGCACCCGCAACAGCTTGGGTTGCAATTCCAGGGGCAAGTCACCGATCTCATCCAAAAAAATCGTGGACCCATTTGCCACTTCAAATCGCCCCTCCTTGTTTGCGTCGGCTCCGGAAAAAGCCCCTTTTTCATAACCGAAAAGTTCACTTTCAATCAGCGCGGCCGGCAGCGCTGAGCAATTGACCTTTACCATGGGGCGTTTGCGGCAACGACTCAATTCGTGGATCGCACGGGCCACCACCTCTTTTCCAGTTCCGGTTTCTCCCAATATGAGAACGGTCGAGGGCGTACCCGAAACGTTTTCAACCTGATGCAGGACCCTTTTAATGGCCTTGCTCTTGCCCACGATTTTGTGATGTTTATGTTCAAGCTTGATCTCATCGAGCAGATACAAATTGTCGATCTGCAGTTGGTCTTTAAGTGCGCGAAGGTCTTCCTCGGCTTTTTTTCTTGATAGGGCATTGGCAAAGACTTCCGAGATCAGCCGGAGCCGGTCGACAAGCGCCTTGGGCCACTCGCGCCTGAAGCCGTGGGATTCCCAGGAAACCAGCCCAATGAGGTTTTCTCCGACTTTCAAGGGAACGACGAGGAATGATGTCACCCCGGTATCCCGCATACTCTGTTTCGCATGTGAGTCAAATACATCCGGCAGATCCTCAAGATCGGAGGTGAAAAACACCTTTCCTTTCAAAAAATTGGAAATCCAATACGCCGGTTCTTGTGTCAAGTCGGCAGGATATTTTTTTGAGACCCCCGGTGCAACCCACATATGATTCACCGTGAAGAGGAATTTGTCTCCCGAGGTTTCCATGAAAACGCTTCGATTAAGACCCAAGGCTTCACAGACCAGCATTTGTCCAT
Source organism: Desulfatitalea sp. (assembly GCA_013041835.1). Classification (GTDB taxonomy): domain Bacteria; phylum Desulfobacterota; class Desulfobacteria; order Desulfobacterales; family Desulfosarcinaceae; genus Desulfatitalea. The sequence goes on from JABDRH010000422.1 coordinate 2,870, forward strand.
TCTCAATTTCTTCATCAATGCGGTCCACGGAAAGATTAATGAATTTTGCCGACAATTCAATAATCAGCGTCTCAAATCGAATCTGAAGTCCTTGCTTTTCGCCATGGGTCATCGCGTTTGTCTACCGTAATTGATATTCAAGCTTCCAATTATAAACGGCCTTCCTCAGTACGCATCTGTCCTCTATTGAATCTGTTTTTCCATGCGAAAGATAAGCCCTGCCCATGCAGCCGCCGGCACAATGCAAGCGGCCGTCGCATCGGGTGCATTCTTCCAAAACCAACCGTCTTTTTCTGCTCTTTTTTTGCAGTTCACTCCATATGGGAATACCTTCAAGCAACGCATCTTCGAAAGGCCGGCGATGAAGATGATGTACCGCAAAGTCTTCGCCTTCCAACATGGTGCAGGGATGCATCCTGCCGTCCGCCGTTATGTACGGATGGGAAATCAGGTTGCAGCCGCCATGAAAGGAGGTCTCTTTGCCCTTAAACCATTCGATCGCGGCAATGTTCCCCATTTTCAGATATCTTTTATTAAAAGCTTGATTTCGATGAAAGTCATCTAAAAGCTTTTTATATTGCGCCGAAGTTGGACTGGAAACCGCATTCGCGGTACATGCCCGCCCCTTTTGAACAAACGTTGACGTCATGATGTGGGAGAACCCAATGTTGTCCATGGTTTTGAAAAGAAAGGGTATTTCTTCAAAATTGTGCTTCATTTCCGTGAAAGCCAATGTTGTTCTTTTTTTCAAAAGACTATTGGATAATCGAGTCAGGCTCTGCATCATAGGATCAAAGCTTCCAGCGCCTCTGACATGGTCATTTGTTTTTGCCGTCGCGCCATCGATACTGACCTGAAGGGTTAATTTATTAAACGCTTTGGATTCAAGCGTTTTGACAATATCGGCAGTTAATAATATCCCGTTTGTCTGTAGGCACACGGATTTAATTCCGGTATGTTTGCATGCGCCTGCAGTGACTTCCAACCATTGGGGATGGGTCAAGGGTTCTCCGCCTGTAATGATCAGATCTGTGCCGCCAAACGCGGAAAACTCATCAATGAGTCGGTTTAAAATGCTTTTCTTGACAAAAGATGATTTCTTATGCCATCTGCTTTCAGGCCAGCAATGATGACAATGTAAATTACATTCATTGGTAATGGCTAATTTAAGCGATTTCGGAAAACATAACCCGGCTTGGGTCAACTGTTCTGCAACAGAGCCCGTTTTTTTCTGAAACAGAGGATTCATCTTGGCACCCGAATAGCACATATGCTTTTGTTCATTTCAAAACAGGCCTAGCTCGAACGACTTTTCACATTTTTTTATGCAACATTGGGGTTGACCTTATGACAATCTCAGGATTAATCGGATGAAAACATCGATTTTTTAGACATCCCCACCACACTCCCAACTGGTACGATAATTGCTCTATTGTAAAACAAGAGAGGAAAACAAACAAATTCATTTTTGGTTTTCGGGTCAAGTATTCAACTGTTCCGACAAGCAAATGCATTCCCAAAAGAATGACAGCGCCCGATAACGATAAAACCGGGATGATAACGGCCATCCACAGATAATATCGCGATACAAAAGCGCAACAATAATAGATGAGCGCAAAATGGCACCTCATGGCAGCCGGCAATAACGCGCGCATTCCGATCGATAATCCTGTGGATTGAAATTTGATTTGTTTCCACGAAAGAGTGACCATAAAGCTCAGTGCGCCGATCAACAGAAACGGGATGGAATGGAAAACAACCGATGTTAAGATCAGCAACCAGAAGAGTGTCTCGGCGATGGGAAATGCTAACTTCTTGGTTCTTTCAGTATGTATTTTCTGCAACACGGATTCGGATGTCCCGTAGTCGAAACGCCGCTTGGCAAAAGCAGGCAACGTGCTCCTGTGTTTATGATAAACGATTCCGGTCGGCCTGTATTCCAGTTCATATCCGCTGTCTTGCATCCTCCAGCACAAATCAACATCCTCGCCGACATGGAGATCCTCTTTAAATCCGTTGAGTTTCAGAAAAGCATCACGCCTTGCAAGAAGATTGCACGACGGCACGTAAAAGAAATTATCCCGCGCATCAGAACGCCGGAACCAGGAGCTGATCCTCAGGGAGGATTTCACCGTTTCATAGCAGTCCAGCATCGATGCTTGATAATAGCTATCCACGGCCCCACCTACGGCTCCCAATTGAGAATCTTTAAATGCGGATACCAACGCCTTTAACCACAACGGGTGGGCTATGCAATCAGAATCAATAAAAGCCAAAATATCACCTGCCGCCTTTGCCGCGCCAAGATTGCGGCAATACGAAGCCTGCTTGTGTTCCGTTACGGAAAATAGGGTTACGGCAAACTGAGAAACCCTATCCCGTGTATGATCGGTCGAGGCATCGTCCACAACGATGATTTCAAGTTTGTTGGCATCATAATCAATACTTTTTAACGATTGAAGACAGGAGAAAATATCATCCGGCCTGTTTCGAACCGGTATGATAATTGAAACGAAAGGATAAGCCGAATATTCGGAGATGCCCTCATATTCCAGGTACCCGCCACGCACGAGCCTATTCAATAATATTTCTATTTTATCGGAATCAATTCCAGCCATCATGGAGGAGATTGTCCAAAAAGAAACAAAATCACGATGGATCGAAAACGCTTCTAAAACAGGCTTCCAGACACGATGGATTAAAACAGATTTCAGGGGGAAGTTTAAGGTGAGCTGCAGGGCATCTTTTCGGACAGTGTACCTTACGCCTCGCCTGAATCGATAAACAAGCGTTTGACGAAAGGCGCTATTTTCTCCTTGATCGGCATTTTCCCGGCCGCAACCTGATGGGCACATAAGATTAGGCATTCCCCCCCACATACCGTACTCATTTGGTCGGAGTTTTACTTTCTAATACGGAAATTGTCAATAGTGGCTCCATCCTTATTGTTCTATTTAACAATTGTGTTTAATAGAACATCAGCTTGCATCCTACATTCAATTCCCGGGATGTGCGCCATTTGAAAAAGTTTAAAAAATATCAGTATGTTGTATATAATTTGTTCACAAGCCTGATCCGGCATGGCTTCTGCAGTCTATGACACTTCCGGAAGCAAGCAAGCGTAACGTTTTTACTGATTCAACTAAAGGAGAAGGCAATATGGACAAGTCAAGTAATGCGCATCAGAATGCGGCAGAGAAGGCGAAAACAGGCGCCACGGCAAAAAAAGCGATGTTTCGTTTGGATAACAAGGTCGCGATCGTCACCGGCGGTGCGTCGGGACTGGGGCGCGCCGTCGTTGAGTTGTTCACCGAGCAGGGCGCTCGGGCCATTATCGCGGATATCAATGATGCGCGCGGCGCCGAGGTCAGCGAAGCGGTCAATGCTCTGGGAGGCAAGGCGCTCTTCATTCACACCGACGTGACTCAAGCTGATGACATGCGCGCCGTCGTGCAGTATGCCGAGCAGACGTACGGCCGGCTCGACATCATGGTGGCCAATGCCGGGATCGTGGGTACGGCCTCGACCAAAATCCTGGAAAACGTCGAAGAGGAGGAGTGGGGCCATATCATCGACGTGAACCTAAACGGCGTGTGGCGCGCGTTCAAGTACGCCGCCCCGGCCATCCGCCGCGCCGGCGGCGGCGCAATGACCTCGACAGGATCTTTATCGAGCCGCCACATCGTTTCTGAAAATTTCCTCGGCGCCTACACCGCTTCGAAGTTCGGCGCGCTGGGTCTCACGGCATATTTCGCCAGTGAACTCTTCGGCGACGACATCCGTGTCAACTGTGTAAACCCCGGGGGCATGTTGACCAACATTTACGAGAGTGCCGGGTGGTCGCCCGAGCAGTATGCGGCATGGAAGAAAGGATTGGAGGACACTCTGGAGCAAGGGAATAAAGCGGTCTTTCCCGTGGCCGACCCGCGCGAGGTCGCCATGGCCCACCTGTTCCTGTGCTCCGACGAAGCGTCTTTCATTACCGGTCAGTCAATAGACGCCGACGGCGGCGGTTTCGTGAAGATGTTTTCTGCCGGGGCCAGGTCGGTGTTTGGATCCTGATCTCCTACAGAAGAAGGCGAACACGGTGATGAAACATACTTTTAGTTCACGCGGCGCACGGTACTTTTATGAAGACATCATGGTGGCCAATGCCGGGATCGTGGGTACAGCTTCGACCAAAACCACGGAGAACGTCGAGGAAGATGAGTGGGACCACATCATCGACGTGAACCTAAGCGGCGTGTGGCACGCGTTCAAATATGCCGCCCCGGCCATCCGCCGCGCCGGTGGCGGTGCAATGACCTCGACAGGATCTTTGTCGAGCAGACACACCATCGCCGCGTGGAACCTCGGGGCTTACACCGCCTCAAAGCACGGCGTGCTGGGTCTGACAGCATATTTCGCAAGCGAACTCGAAAGCGACAACATCCGTGTCAACTGCGTGTGCCCCGGGGGCATGGCGACCAACATTTACGAGAGCGCCGACTGGCCGCCTGAGCAGCTTGAGGTATTTTTGAAAGGCATGGCGGCCACAAAGGCGCAGGGCCGTCATGCCATATATCCGGTCTGCGATCCGCGCGAGGTCGCCATGGCCCACCTTTTTCTGTGCTCCGGCGAAGCGTCTTTCATTACCGGTCAGTCAATAGACGCCGACGGCGGTGGCTTTGTGAGGGTGTTCGCCGCCGGGGCGAAGATGACATTTTAAGAAGAATTATCAGGAGGCAACATGTTTTCGAAAACAAAAGAGGAAGAATCTTGCATGGCATTGAATTGCGAGGAAAATAAGGTGGAAGATAACGCGGAAGATATCTTTCTCACGGAAGAAATTGAGATCGAAGAAATGGCCATCGACGGTATCTGCGGTGTTTATTAGCGCCATGAATAGGCATCACAAATACAAACTGGCGCCCGGGACCCAAGTGCGGGAAGAGAATTTCGGATTATTGTTTTATACGTATACGGGTCCCAGATTGTTTTTCATGCCTTGCGGCAACCTGCTGGGAACGGATTTTTTTCTCGGCCGATGGAGTATCGGACAATGGCTGGACAGGCATCCTGAATCCAAAAACGACAACCGCTTGCCGGGATTGCCGCAAAGTCTTGCTAAACTGAAAGATAAAGGGGTTATCCTTGAGTGCTGAAGTCACACGATGCCGATTGAGAGCGCCGGTCAATCTGACGTGGGAAATCACGGGCAAGTGCAATCTTAAATGCGTCCATTGCCTTTCTGATGCCGGATCTGAATTGGCGGATGAACTCAGTTTCGATCAATGCCTCGGGCTGATAGATCAGCTTGCTTCAATCGGCGTGTTTCAGATCAATATCGGAGGCGGCGAACCCTTTCTCAGACAAGGGTTCATGGATATTCTTACGTATGCCCACAAAAAAGGGATCGTGACTTGCGTGAGCACTAACGGCATACTGATGAATCCCTCTCTGGCAGCCGATTTGGCTGAACTGGATAATTTTTACCTGCAAGTCAGTCTAGATGGCGCCACAGCGCAAGTCAACGACGCGATCAGAGGCCAAGGCACATTTCAAAAAATCATTTACGCCATGGAATGCCTCTCTTCCTACGGTGTTCCGTTCAGCATCAACACGGTTTTGACGCGGCTCAATTTTCCGCAACTGGAATTGCTCAGGGAATTGGCCGCATCCCACAGTGCCGAACTGCGGGTTTCGCGCTTCCGCCCATCGGGCAGGGGCAAAGAAACCAAGACACAATTGGGACCCGGTGCGGATCAGCTTGAATTTTTTGCCGAGTGGCTTGCGCGTAACGATCTGGTTCGCACGGGGGACTCATTTTTCTGTCTTACCTCTGAAAACAGAAGGCGCAAAGGTCTGGAAATGTGCGGCGCCGCCAAGATGACCGCCTGCATATCGCCTACGGGCAATGTGTATCCTTGTGCTTTCCTTCAGGAGCCCCCTTTTCTCGCGGGCAATATCAAGTACGATCATTTTAAAACCTTATGGGATGAATCCGCCATATTCGATTCTCTACGCAACTTGAATTCCGCCACATGTACGGACTGTGTGAGATTTGAAAACTGCAGAGGCGGCTGTCCGGCCATGGCCTATCATACCTATCATGACATATCCATGCCGGATCCGGAATGCCTCATCAATCTGAAAAATCCATTCAAAAAGACGGCATGAGATGCGTGAGGCCATGTTCGACAATCTGTTCTCTCCGCTGAATCTGGGTCAAATAGAGTTAAAGAACAGAATCGTCTACCTGGCCCACCGAACCAACTATGCCCGGCATGGCGAGCTGACGGATCAACATATCGCCTACTACAAAAGAAGGGCCCGGGGCGGCTGCGGCCTTATCATAGTGGGAGAGCTGTCAATCCATCCCAATGACCGTCCCTGGGAAAAGATGATTGAGGCGTATCCACCCGGGGTGGTCGAATCCTACCGCAGACTCACCGGCGCTGTTCACCCCTATGGCGCCAAACTATTTGCCAACCTCATCCATCACGGGTTTCAGAGCTCCGGCGCAATTACCCGTCAGGCCATATGGGGTCCGTCGGCTGTTTCGGATATTGTTTTCGGCGAAACCGCCAAGGCAATGGAGCCGGAAGACATTCAGGAGGTGATCCGGGCCTTTGCGCATGCAGCGCTTTTGGCCAGGCAGGGCGGATTCGACGGCATTGAAATCGATATGGGCCCTGAATCCCTGCTGCGCCAATTTCTCTCCACGCTCAGCAATTATCGCACGGATGAATACGGCGGCAGTCTCGAAAACCGGATGCGACTTTGCGTTGAGGTGATCAATGCCGTGGTGCATGCCGTGGGAACGGATTTTCCTTTGGGCATCAATCTATGTGCGGACGAGCATTTCTGGGGCGCCATTACGATCGACGAATCCCGGGAGATGGCGCAAAGATTTGAGGCGACCGGCCACATCGATTTTTTCAATATTTCAGTCGGCACCTATTACAATCTGTATCTGAAAATGGCCACGATGTATACCCCGCCCGGCCAAACGGTCGAGTATTCGCGATTGATGAAGCAGTCTGTTCATGCCCCCGTCATCTGCGGCTACCAGATCCTTTCGCCGCAAATGGCCGAAGGCATTATCGCCGATCACAAGGCGGATGCCGCCGGCTTTGTCCGGCCGTTGATCTGTGATCCTGATTTTCCGTCAAAAGCAGCGCAAAGCAAAACCGACACCATTCGGTATTGCGCCCTCGATAACGAGGGATGCATCGGCAGAGTGAATCAATCCAAGGCCCTGGCCTGTACACAGAATTCCATGGTCGGTTTTGAATCAAGCGACGGCGAGGAAAAGGTTGCCCCCGCGCTTCACAGGAAAAAAACGATTGTGATCGGCGCCGGCCCGGCCGGTCTGGAAGCGGCACGGATTGCAAAGCTGCGGGGTCATGATGTTACCCTTTACGATCAGGAGGAAAAGCCCGGGGGACAAATACGCCGCATGATGGGTCTTCCCGGCCGCGGCGGCATGGCACGCATGATTCAAAATTTCCATACAGCGCTGCAGGTGCTGAACGTCCCCCTGAAAACCGGCATGGAGATGACGCCTGAAAAAGTCCTGGACTTGAATCCTGATGCGGTGATCATTGCAACCGGTTCCAGACCCGCGACAAAGCCGTATCCCGGTCAATACGGCCCGGCCGAGGTGCTCAACATTTTTGAAGTCCTCGAAAAACGATATCCCTTGGGGCAAAAAATCCTGCTCATTGATGAACATGGCGGGCATTATGCCGCTGCCACGGCGGAGATGCTGGTGGAAGACGGAAGGCAGGTGCATATGATCACCAGTGATCTGTTCATCGGAATCGAATTGGCGAACATCGGAGATCTATATTATTCCAGACAGCGGCTCTTGCAAAAGGGAGTCAAATTCAAAACAGATATCATCGTTGATGCCATAGAGGGGAAAACCGTGAATTGCCGTGATCTTTACACGAATGCGCCGGTTTGTCTGGATGATTACGATACGATCGTATTGGCCGGTCCCAAGCAGGCTCAAGACCGGATCTATCGGCAATTGAAAGGACAGGTGAAAGAACTTTACCGGGCCGGGGATTGCGTTGCCCCGCGCAATATCACCATGGCCGTTCTTGAAGGCAGAAAAGCGGGAGAACGGTTATGAGCAAGTACCGGTACCTGTTTTCTCCTTTAGAGATAGGAACGACGATTGTTCCCAACCGGATCCACTTTGCCGCCCATTTGACCAATCTTTCAACTGACCATCAGGTCAGTGATGCCCATATCGTCTATTACACGGAAAGGGCCAAGGGCGGCTGTGGATTGATCACCACCGAAGAGCTCACCGTACACCCCAGCGACCTAGCCTATGAAAAGCTGGTGGATGCCTTCAAACCCGAAGTCATTCCCGGCTTTCAGCGACTGACCCGAGCCGTTCACCAGTACGAGACCAAAATCTTCGCCCAGCTCAACCACAACGGCATGCAGGCCGACGGCAAACTCTCCCGCCTGCCGGTATGGGGACCGTCCGCGGAAAAGGACCCCCTCTTCCGGGAGACGTGCAAAGAGATGGAGATCGAAGATATCCAGGAATGCATCGCCTATTTCGCCCTGAGCGCCCGGCACGCCCAAGCGGGCGGTTTTGACGGCATCGAGCTGCAGTTGGGCCACAGCTCCCTGATTCGCCAGTTCATATCGCCTCTGACCAACCGGCGCCAGGACCCCTATGGCGGCGGCTTGGACAACCGCATGCGCTTTGCCCTGGAAGTCATCGCCGCCGTGCGGGAGGCCGTAGGGCCGGAGTTTACCCTGGGGGTCAGGCTCAATGCCGACGAGATGCACCCCAAGGGCGGCATCACCCATGCCGATGCCAAGGAGATCGCCCGTCGGCTTCAAGCCCAAGGGCGGATCGATTTTATCGATATCAGCCTGGGCACCTTCTACAACCTGTTTCTGGTGGAAGGCTCCATGCACACGCCTTTGGCCTACAC
>JABDRH010000191.1 GCA_013041835.1 Desulfatitalea sp.
CCGCAGGAATAGCGAGCTATTTTGAGGATTTTGAGGCCGAAGATCGGGCCAAGCTGACCCGAAGCCGTGATGCATAAATGCTGAAGTTATTTTTTCTTGAGCCCTAAGGAGACCCAATGGATTTTAATCTGGGAGAAGATATCACCGCCATCCGCAACATGGCACGAAAATTCGCCCAAAACGAGATCGCCCCGCGGATCGCCGAAGATGAGAAGAATCACGCATTTCAAGAAGACATCATCAAAAAAATGGGACAACTCGGCTTCTTCGGCTGCCCCATACCGGAAACTTATGGCGGATCTGATTTGGGCTTTTTGGCCCACGCCGTTGTGACGGAAGAAATCTCCAAGGTCAGCGGATCGGCAAGGGCCGGTTTCAACATGCAGACAATGGGAACGGCCAGGGAAATCTATCAGTACGGGACCGAGCAGCAACGTAACAAGTACGTCTCCAAACTCGTCAGCACCGAGTACCTTGGCTGCATCTGCATTACCGAGCCCAACGCGGGATCAGATACCGGTTCCATGAAGACCAAGGCCATCAAGGAGGGGAACAAATACATCCTCAACGGCGGCAAGAACTGGATCACTTACGCCCAGGTCGCCGATGTTGGCGTCGTATATGCCTATACAAATCCGTCCCACAAATATAAGGGGCTCTCGGCGTTTATCGTGGACATGCACAGCGATGGCATTTCCAGCGGCCCCACCGCCGAGAAAATGGGCTGGTGCGCATGCCCCACCGGAGAGGTCTTCTTCGACGACGTCGAGGTGCCGGCGGAAAACCTGTTGGGTGGTGTCGAAGGCCAAGGGTTCACGTTTCTGATGGGAAGCCTGGACAACACCCGTCTTTCCGCCGCGGCGGGCGCTGTCGGCGTTGCCCAGGGGTTGATCGACCAAGCGGTCGCCTACGCCAACGAACGCCGGCAATTTGGAAACCCGATTGGAAAATTTCAGATGGTGCAAGAAGAACTCGCGCGCATGATCGTCGAAACGGAAGCGGCCCGCTTGATGACGTATCGGTGCGCCACGCAAAAAGACGAGGGGCAGTTGCACAATACCTTGGAGACCAGCATGGCCAAATACTACGCCTGCGACGTCGCATCCCGCGTGGCGGACGGCGCGCTGCGCATCCTCGGGGCCTATGGATATTCCACCGAATATCCTGTTGAACGGTTGTTCAGAGAAGCAAAACTCTACCAGATCCTGGAAGGTTCGGCCAACATAATGAAAATGGTGATTGCAACCGATGCGTTGGGCTACAGAAAGGCAAACAAGGACTGATTGCAATATAGCAAAAGACGGCGCACGGCAAGCATGGGTAAAAACGCATATGTTTCGCGTTTGCAACGATATTGACGATGGATCAAGGAGGTAAGCGATGAAGGTTCTCGTAACTGCAAAACGGGTCACCGACCCTGACATGAAGATAAAAGTCAAGGCCGATGGATCGGGGATTGAATTATCGGGCATGAGCTATAAGATCAATCCTTTCGATGAGATCGCCATCGAAGAGGCCATCCGGATAAAGGAGCAATCCGGCGGCGAAGTCATCGTCGCCAGCATCGGCGGCGACGAGGCGCAAACCGAAATCCGCACCGGGCTGGCCATGGGCGCGGACCGCGGCATCCTGGTCAAAACGGATGGTGACGTCGACTCGGACGCGGTCGCGCGTGTTCTGGTCAAACTCGTCGAAAAAGAACGTCCCGATCTTGTCATCATGGGAAAACAGGCTGTGGATTTGGACGACAACCAGGTTCCCCAATTGTTGGCCGGATACCTCGGGTGGGGCCAGGCCTGCTTCGCTTCCAAGCTACAAATCAATGGCAACACGGCGACCGTGGCGCGCGAAGTCGACGGCGGTATCGAGACGCTTGAAATCGATTTGCCCGGCATTATTTCAGCGGACCTGCGATTGAACGAACCGCGCTACCCCACCTTGCCGGGGATCATGAAAGCCAAGAAAAAGCCGTTGGACACGATTCATCCGGCGGACCTGGATGTGGACATCACGCCCAAGGTCGTGGTCAAGGGATTCTCGAATCCACCCGAGCGCAAGGGGGGGCGGATCGTCGCCGACGTGCCCGAACTGCTCAAGGCATTGAAGGACGAAGCCGGCGCATTCTAATGCTGTGTCATTACCTTGGGGGTAGGACGAAACGGATTCCACGACAATCAATTGGACACAAGGAGCAATATCATGGCGAATATATTGTTGATCGCTGAAGATAAAAAAAGAGAATTGAAAAAGGTCACCTTGAATGCACTGACCTTTGCCAAACAGGCCGCGGAGAAAATAAACGGTCAGGTCATCGTACTGGCAGTGGGTGCCGGAATTTCAAAAGTGGCCGAAGAAATCAGCGCATATGGGGTATCCAAAGTCATCACGGCCGAAACTGACGGCCTGGAAAACTATATCGCGGAGACCTGGAGCGCCGTCGTGGCGGATGTGACCCGGGCCAACGATGTCGGGTTGGTTTGCATGGCCTCCACGTCCATGGGAAAAGACCTCATGCCCCGGGTGGCTGCGACATTGGGCGCCGGCATGGCCTCTGACGTGCTCGGTTTCGACGGCGCCACCTTTACCCGCACCATGTGGGCCGGCAATGCCTACGCCAATGTAGAAATCACCACGCCCATCAAGGTATGCACCGTTCAGGGAACCGCATTCGATACGGCAGAAAAAGCCGGCGATTCACCCGTTGAATCCTTCATGCCCACCATCCCGGAGGCCAAGACCCGCTTCATCGGTTTCAATGAGAGCGTGAGCGAAAGACCCGACCTGACCGAAGCGTCCGTCATCGTATCCGGTGGTCGAGGGCTCAAAGGTTCGGAAAACTTCAAACTCATCGAGGATCTGGCCGACCTGTTTGGCGGCGCCGTGGGAGCCACCCGCGCCGCCGTCGATGCCGGATGGATGCCCAATGACCTGCAAGTGGGGCAGACGGGTAAAATCGTTGCATCCGACATCTACTTTGCCATCGGACTCTCCGGCGCCATTCAGCACATGGCCGGCATGAAAAACAGCAAATATATCATCGCCATCAACAAAGACGAGGAAGCGCCCATATTTGAAATCGCGGATGCGGGCCTTGTCGCCGATTTGTTCAAGGTACTGCCGGAAATCACGAATACCATCAGAAAAGAAATGGGGAAATAGGAAGCGGCAATGAATCCGATATTGATGACCCTACTCATAGTGGCCGCGTTGTGCCTGTTCACCTATTCCATGGCAAAACGCATCTTGCCGCTGACGCGGATGCAGCCGGAAGTTCGGTGGGACCGGCCCATGCAAAGGCTCAAACAGATGACCGCCTACGCCATCGGTCAAAAGCGGTTCTTTCACCGATTCGAGTTCACCCATGGCCTGGCGCATGTGCTGATCTTCTGGGGATTCCTGGTGGTCGGGATCAACACCATCCATCTGATCGGAAGGGGATACGCGATTCACTGGTCCCTGCCCTTGCTTGGCGACACCTTTCTCGCGTTGGCCTACGCCGCACTCAAAGACCTGTTCGTCATCCTGGTCATGATCGGCACCCTCATCGCTCTCGCACGGCGACTCTTTTTGCGGCCGGCACGGATGACCATCGGTTGGGAACCGAATCTGATCCTGCTCTGGATATTCGCGATGATGGCACTGGATACGTTGTATGCGGGCACGCTTTTTATCCGCTACCCGGATCTGTACGAAATCAAAGCGGCGTTTTTAGGCGTATGGTGTCGAAGCCTCTTGATCGAGGCCGGCTGGGGAAACAATCCGGAAACCGTCAACATGCTCTATGCGATTGGGTACTGGGGCCATGTGGTCATGGTGCTCACCTTTCTCAACTATCTGCCATACGGCAAGCACTTTCATGTCATCACGTCGCTGCCCAACGTATTTTTCAAGGCCCTCAAACCCAAGGGCGCCTTGGCAAAACAGGATCTGGAAAGCGAAGATGCCATCTATGGTGTCAGCCAATTAGAGGAAATGCCCTTCAAACGGGCCGTCGACATGTACACCTGCACCGAGTGCGGCCGATGCGAGGCCAACTGCCCCGCCCATATCAGCGAAAAGCCCTTGTCACCCAAACGGCTGATCATGGACTTGAGAAACCATTTAAAAAAACGCACGCCGGACATGTGCCACGTTGCCATCGACACCTTAAAGGCGCGCATCGCCGGCGCAAAACCGGCTGAAGAAACGCCGGAAGGTGAAATCGTTGTGGGAGAGTTGGTCAAAGACGATGTCCTGTGGTCTTGTACCACCTGCGGCAACTGCATCACCAACTGCCCGACCCTCATCGAACACGTGGATCATATCGTGGACATGCGACGTTACCTGGTCCAGGTGGAAGGCCGCACGCCCGGCGAACTTACGCCGGTATTTAAAAATTTCGAAAACATGTCCAATCCCTGGGGACTGGCGTCTAACGCCAGGGCCGATTGGTTCGAATCCTTGGGGGTAAAAACGCCCGCGGAAAACCCGGATTTCGAATATCTATTGTACGTCGGCTGTGCGGGCTCCTTCGACAATCGAAACAAGAAGGTCGCGACAACCTTGGTCAAACTGCTCCAGACGGCTAACGTCAATTTCGCCTGTTTGGGCAACGATGAAAGCTGTTGCGGCGAAACAGTGCGCCGGCTGGGCAACGAATACCTTGCGCAAGCGATGATGGAAGCCAACGTATCGCTTTGGAAGGATACCGGCGTCAAAAAAATCATCACCGCATGCCCCCATTGCTTCAACACCTTTAAAAACGAGTATGAACAATTCGGCGGTGATTTCACCTATATTCACCACACCGAAATGATCCAGGCCCTGCTGGGCAGCGGCAAATTGAACCCGAAACCCGGCCTGAATGGAAACGGACCCGTGGTATACCACGATGCCTGTTACCTGGGGCGCTATAACAACATTTTCGAAGCCCCACGAAAAATCCTTTCACGGATGCAAACGGCTTTAACCGATGTCGTCACCCCTGAAAGGGAGAAACGCACCTCATTTTGCTGCGGCGCCGGCGGTGGCCGCATGTGGATGGAAGAGCACATCGGTGAACGCATCAATAAGCTTCGCTGCGACCAATTGCTCGAAACCGGCGCACGCACCCTTCTGACGGCCTGTCCGTACTGCCTGATCATGCTCGAAGATGCGATCAAGGATAAAGAACGCGAGGATGAAATCAAGGTCATGGATATCGCGGAACTGGTGAAGACAGCCATCACCGCGCCATAGCAAAGCGTTGGTTCTCGATGAAAGTTGCAGGCTTGGTCAAGCGAGGTGGTGTGCAGGCTTACTTTTTGGAACTATACCCGATTTCCACTAAAGCACACGCTGTCTCACCTGTTTGCACCAGGGTGGATTGACAGAAGTTCTCGGTGATTTGATAGACACATTTTCCATCAGGTGCTTCAACTGAAAGCGGGACATGACCCAACCGCTTTTCAATGTCGGAAATAATCGTATACGACTTGCCATATACATCCTGAAGATCAAAACGGACAGTAGCCGGCATACCTTCGGGCCCATCTCCAATATACTGAATATTTACCTCGCGCATGGCCCGTGTGCCGGCTTTATCATGGACGTATCCCGCCACCGACTCCAGGCCGGGGCGGTTCAGGCTGAACAGGTTGATGACGCCAAAGGTATGTTCCTGAAACAAATGAAATGTCCAGGTATGTTTATCCGTCAGATTATCACAACGCATTCCCATGGAATGGTCGCGGTACCCGACACCGGATAGTGTAACCGTGGCGCTGGATGCCGTCTTGAGCGTACCCGTCATGTTTAGCGCCTGCTGCGCATGGCTGTAGGGCATGTTGGTATCAAGCCCGGCCAGTTTCATGAAAGCAGGGCGGTCCGGGTTAGCCAGATCGCAAGCTTCATAATCAAACAAGGGCGCGCGTTTCGTATAGTCAATAGCCAACGTCAACGCATCCGTCATCAAGTGCAGTTCGAATCTCGACTGTGGTTCTTTAAAAATCACTTTCAGTTTGTCATCTCCAATTTCCGTGGCATATGCAAAGTTCTCCGGGAACACCATTTCATTCCCATACTGATGGATTTTTCCGGCAATATTCACGGCGCAGGCCACGCGGGCATGATTGAATATCGGCTCATAGCTGAAATGCGCCATCCCCTGCACGTTATTCACTGGATCGATAAAAAGCCAAAACCAATTTTCTTTCCATCGCAGATAGGCGATGGGCGGCACAGGATGGGGGCAGTCATCATGGATGGTATTCATTTTTCCTCCTCGATTTTTGCGACCTTGGGGCTATGACGCTTCTTCTGATAGAAATTCCGAGCTGAACGACCGGGAACCGAGTCGGGCGGTTTCGTTGTCCAACTGCTGGCGGATAGCGGTACGGATTTCCTGTTTCAACACATTGATCAGATCCTGTGGCAGGTCCGCAGCCAAAGAATCGATCCCCTTGATAGTGTCAATCAAAAGGCCTTTAAGCAAAACGTTTTTCTCTCCGGCGCTGGTCAGCCCCTGATCGCTCTTGTTGAGCCCATCTGCAATGGTTGCCGACAACCCATCCATCACCTTATTTTGAGAAGAAGACGCATCCGCTTCTTTTCGCAAACCGATCAATACGTTGTTCAGCACTTCTTGTATTTTTCTATTTTCCTTTATTGCGTATTCGGGCTTTTCGTCCACATTCGGCGCCAGTATACGTAACACCTGGGCCGTCGCCATGGCCTGTTGCACCTCAAAATTCCCACTCACTTTGGGTACGATCACCTCTTCTATGGTCTTGGCACACCTTTCGAGCAGCAATGCCGTTAGATTGGTTCCCATGAAATCTCCTTTCAAAACCTTAGGGCTCGCGCATAAATAACTTCAGCATTTATCCATCACGGCTTCGGGCCATCTTGGCCCGATCTTCGGCCTCAAAATCCTCAAAACAGCTCGCTATTCCTGCGGTTTTGAGCCTTCAGATCGAACCAAGCCGACCCAAATCCGCGCGCCTAAATGCTGAACTTATTTTTGCGCGAGCCCTTAGAATCCCAGCATTTGAGCCGCCCCATCCAACAATCCGGGCACGCCCATAATCCCGATGGTGGCCTGACGCATATCCGGGTTTTCAAATTCCATACTGGCCCGCAAGGCCGCAAGGCATATCGCGGCCAGCTTGATATGCGCCAAAACCTTCCAGAAAAACAAGCGGTCTGCGTCAACGGTCCTGCCGCATGCTTTTTGGTAGCTTTCCACGATGCCGTGTTCACTCCAAAAGCCCTTGGTGATATTCGATAGAAGGCACGCCCACCCAAGGTCACTGATGGGGTCGCCGACCTTGACCATTTCCCAGTCCAGCACAGCTACCACACGGCCGTCGCGGGCAAGCAGATTTTGGCAGTGGTAGTCCCCATGGCAAAGTGTCATGCGATCAGCCGGAGGAATGTTATTTTTAAGCCAGCAGATCACTTCCGACACGATTGGCAAAGGATTGTAAATGCTTGTTTCAATTACCTGCTCCCATCTGGCGATCTCACTTCTTACACACTGCGCCGCGCTTTCAGATTCTTTCAGAATAGAAAGCCCCAGGCCCCGCCAATCCAATTCATGCATGCCTGCCAAGATGGAAATATAGTCGTTTTCAAGCTGCGTCCTATTTTCCGGATGATTTAGATAGGATTGATACAGGACCTGCCCCTCAATTGCCTCCATGACAAAAAAGCGGTGCCCTATAATATCTTTCCCCGTTTCCAGACAAACGGTTTTTGGAATGGGTATGGCTGTCCCTTCAAGACGTTTCATCACTTCGTATTGGGGCCTAATATCATAGGGCGGAACACATCCGGTCTCCGGCTCCACGCGAATCACCAACCGCTCGGAAACCGGACCATCAGATTCTTTCCAAGTCAGAGAGACAAAACAAGTCTGGTAGGAATACCCGACATCCGTTCTTTCCAACTCGGATAATACCAATGCCTCCCGCTGCGGAAACTGTCTTTTTAAATAGGCCTCTAAATGCTGTTGCATCACATCCTGAGTGTTTTTCATTCTAGAGTATCCTTTCAATGTTTGCCACACAGTCCATAATTCAAAGACAGTGACGCCGGCGTGGGATCCAGTCCATTCATTGAGCCGCTTTTCCCACGGCGGATAACGGATTTTGAAGATTCTGCGTGGTGACATCGATACGCCGATCGTCTCCGAATACTTCATAGAGGGGGAGCGCCTTCCGATACTAGTCAATCGCCGCTTCAATCTCGCCTCGTCTTGCATGCACATAGGCCATGTTGGTATATTGATCGGCAATTCCGCCAGGAACCATTGTGATAATGGGGGTTACTACACCAACCCAAAAATGCAGGAGGTACCCAGATGGTAAAATCATCAAAATCAGATTTTCAGCAAAACTGCAACTGAAAAGAGTGAATGACAGGCCATTCAAGGCCAATACCATCAAAGCCTCAATGCCATACGAAACGTGCAGTGAGCAGTTGAACCCGTTTGGCGGGCAGTTGGCGATGATCAAGTTTTTTGATTGGGTCGGCTTCGGGAAATATTTGATTCCACCTACAGTAGCAAGCAGACCGAATATAACAGTTGCGTGTATCCCCCCCCTTTAGATGGATACACGCTAAAACTCAGACGTATCCTTGTTTTGTGAAAGCCTTAAATGCATCAACCCCACCTGTAGTCAATCTTGAAAAAGATT
>JABDRH010000424.1 GCA_013041835.1 Desulfatitalea sp.
GGAGACAGCCTGTGGAACCTGTCCTGCCGCTACCTGGGCAGCGGCGCCCGCTGGCGCGGGATATTCGACGGGCACAACGATCACGTGGCGCAATTCGGCCCCCAGCCGCAACAGTGCCTGTTCGCCATCAAGGACCCGAACCTGATCTACGTGGGCCAGTTGCTGATGATCCCCTCACCCCCCAAGCACATGCCCCCGGGTACCGACGCCAAGGCCGAAGCCAGCCAACTCGCCGTGCCCCTGAACCTGAAAGTCACCTACACCATCGGCCGCGACACCCCGCCGGTCCACTACGAGAGCTATCATCTCGACTTTACCATCAAAACCGAATTGACCGGTGAAATCGGCATCGAGCACGTCACCTTAGGACACGACCGCTACATACACAATCTCGAACTGGCCCTGAGCAAGGATCCCGCGCAAATCAAGCAAAAGCTCAACGCCATCTACGACCCGGCGGTCAGGGCCCTGAGCGCCAAGCCGGAGATGGTGTACGAATCCGGCCACGTCAAAATCAAGGCCCCCCATCGCGGCCAATGCCGATTTTGGGCAGTACACCATCAGAGTTGATGCCGATACGCCATTTACGAGGTCCGGCACGCTATCACCGCCCGAGATTAACGGAGAATTGGAACTGGGCCGGCGTAAGTACAAATACAGCGCCAAGGTCGAGTTCAAAGTCGAGGTGACCTGGCATCCAAGGTCCTACTCCAGGCGACCGGAGCCGGTTGCCGAGACGGTAAGGGAGGTGTCGTCACAAGCGGTAAAAGATGAAGCTAAAGATTCAAGTCCACCCAGCCCGCCCGCACATAGAAATTAGAAACGAGGCGATCTTATGAAAAAACATCGAATTTGCCTTTTGATTGTCTTTATGCTGGTCTCACATGGATGGGGTATTCGAACTATGCTTGGCGGAACACCACCTCATCCCCGCTGACGCTCACCCGCAGGTCTGTGCCGTCGCGCACCTGCCCCTTGAGGATAGCCATGGAGAGGGGATTTTCGATGTTTTGCTGGATGGCCCGCTTCAGCGGCCGGGCGCCGTAAATGGGGTCATAGCCGTGATCGGCGATGAGCTGCTTGGCGGCATCATCGATGTGCAGGGCGATCTTGCGACCGGCCAGGCGTTCAGCCAGGCGCTGGATTTGGATGTCGACGATGGCGCGAATCTGCTCGCTGGTCAGGTTGAAGAAGATGATGGTCTCGTCGATGCGGTTGAGAAATTCGGGTTTGAACTGGGACCGCAGGGCCGTGGTGACGCGTTGTTCCATTTCGGTTCGGCGGTCGGCGCCCAGCTCCTGGATGAACTGGCTGCCCACGTTGGATGTCATGATGATCAGGGTGTTTTTAAAGTCCACGGTTTTGCCGTGGCCGTCGGTCATGCGACCGTCGTCCAGGATCTGCAGCAAGACGTTGAACACTTCCGGGTGGGCTTTTTCGATTTCGTCGAAGAGCACCACCGAATAGGGACGGCGGCGCACGGCTTCGGTGAGGTAGCCGCCTTCTTCATAGCCCACGTAGCCGGGAGGCGCGCCGATGAGGCGCGCCACAGCGTGTTTTTCCATGCATTCGGACATGTCCACCCGCACGACGGCCTGTTCGTCGTCGAATAAAAATTCGGCCAGGGCTTTCGCCAGTTCGGTTTTGCCCACGCCGGTGGGGCCCATGAAGATAAACGAGCCGATGGGCCGATTGGGGTCCTGCAGGCCCGAGCGTGCGCGGCGCACGGCGTTGGAGACGGCTTCGATGGCCTGGTGCTGGCCGATCACCCTATGGCCGAGGCGTTCTTCCATGTGCACCAGCTTGTCCCTTTCGCTTTCCATCATGCGGCTGACGGGGATGCCGGTCCAGCGGGAAACCACTTCTGCTATATCTTCGTCATCCACTTCTTCCTTGAGCATTTTACGTTCGGTTTGCAGGGTCAACAGATCTTGGCGAGCCTGGTCCATTTGTTTGTTCAGCTCGATGGCCCGGCCGTAGCGCAGTTCCGCGACCCTGGCCAGGTCGCCTTCGCGTTCGGCCTTTTGCTGTTCGATGCCGCTTTGCTCCTGTGCTTCCTTGATTTTACGGATGGCCTGGATCAACTTTTTCTCCTGCTCCCAGTGCGCCTTCATGTGCGTCAGCTCGGCGCGCAAGCTTTCAAGATCGTTTTCCAGCCTGGCCAGGCGTTCTTTGCTGGCGGCATCGGTCTCTTTCTTGAGGGCCTGTCGCTCGATTTCGGCTTGGGTGATGCGCCGCTGCACTTCGTCGATCTCCACGGGCATGGAGTCGATTTCAATGCGCAGCTTGGAGGCGCATTCGTCTATGAGATCGATGGCTTTGTCCGGCAGGAAGCGATCGGCGATGTAGCGGTCCGACAAGGTGGCGGCGGCCACGATGGCCGAATCCTGGATGCGCACGCCGTGGTGCACTTCGTACTTTTCCTTGAGCCCGCGGAGAATGGAGATGGTGTCTTGCACCGTGGGTTCTGCGGTGAGCACCGGCTGGAAACGGCGCTCCAGGGCGGCGTCTTTTTCGATGTGCTTGCGGTATTCGTTGATGGTGGTGGCGCCCACGCAGCGCAGGGTGCCCCGGGCCAGGGCCGGCTTGAGCATGTTGGAGGCGTCCATGGCCCCTTCGGCTGCGCCGGCGCCCACCAGGGTGTGTAGTTCGTCGATGAAAAGAATCACTTCGCCTTCGGCTTTTTCCACCTCCTTGAGCACGGCCTTGAGCCGGTCTTCGAATTCACCCCGGTACTTGGCCCCGGCGATCAAGGCGCCCATGTCCAGGGCCACCAGGCGGCGGTTCTTCAGGGTTTCAGAGACGTCGCCGGCCACGATGCGCTGGGCCAGGCCTTCGACGATGGCGGTTTTACCGACACCCGGCTCGCCGATGAGCACCGGATTGTTCTTGGTCCGGCGTGACAGGACCTGAACGATGCGCCGGATCTCGTCGTCTCTTCCAATGACCGGGTCGAGTTTGCCCAGCCGGGCCAGCCCGGTCAGATCGCGGCTGAACTTGTCCAGGGCCTGGTACTTTTCTTCGGGGTTGGGATCGGTGATGCGTTGGGAACCGCGGATATCCATCAGCACCCGCAGCACGGGGTCCCGTTCAACGCCGTTGCGCTGGAGGATTTTACCGGCCTCGCCGCCCGGGTCATCCACCGCGGCCAGCAGGATGTGTTCGGTGCTGACATATTCATCCTTCATCTTGTCGGCTTCGGCAAAGGCACGTTCCAGCAAGGCCTTGGTCCGCGCCGAAAAGTACACATCAGCGGCGCCGGTCACCTGGGGCAGACGGTTCATGGCTGCGTCCGTGTCCCGAAATACCGCATCGGCCGATACGCCCAATTTTTGCATGATGGCTCGTGCAACCCCCTCTTTTTCGGCCAGCATGCCCGCCAATAAATGTTCGGGTTCGATCTGCTGATGCTTGCGCCCGGCGGCCAGTTGCTGCGCGCTTTGAATCAGCTCCTGGGATTTGATGGTGAATCGGTCGAAACGCATAATGCCTCCTGTTTTACATGGTCTGGAAATTGCATTAAGACTGCCAGATGGTAATCACGGACCAAATGATGTCAATTCCACTTCTCATCTTTGGCCGTATAAAACAGCAAGATGCGGGCAGGTCCCTTTAAGGGGGGAAAAATCGATTTGAATGGCGATTGCATTTTTTGTCACCCGGCCCCGATTCTTGCGGCGGCAAATTGACACTGCCGTTGGGTGTTTTTTTTACAGAGAAGGGCTGTTCAGGGCTGCCGCGGCAGTCTGGAGAAGGAAAGGAAGAAGGCCATGCCAAAATTGATCCTTTTATTCAAGGACAAGGTATTAACCACTTACCCGATAACCGAAGGCGGCGCTCTGACCGTTGGGCGGCATCCGGAAAACGACATCATCATCGATAATCTTGCCGTTTCCAGTCGTCACGCACGCATTGAGCACATCAACGGTAAATTCGAGTTGACTGACCTGGATAGCAAAAACGGGACCTTGCTCAACGGCAAATCCGTTCATCAGTGTGCGTTGAACGACCGCGACGTCATCGGCATCGGTAAGCACATGCTCAAAGCCGACTGGAAAGATCGCCTGTTGATGGGGCCTGAGGACGAAGGGCGGTCTTGCGCTGCGGAGCCGGCCGATTTTTCCAGCACCATGATGCTCGAAAGCGCCAATTTGTGCTTGGAACCGACCGGCAAGGCGCGTCCTTGCGCCGATTGCATAGCCTTTCTCGCCGGCGGAAAAGGTGAACTGCTGCTCTCCAGAAAGGATGTGGCCATCGGAAAGAATCGTGATGCCGACATCGTGGTGGGGGGTATGTGGGCCTTTTTGATGGGCGCGCCGGCGGCGGTGATCACCAAACAGGCGGGTGATTATTTCCTGCGCCATACGGGTGGGTGGATCAAGCCCAAACGCAACGGCGCCGGTGTCAAAGGCACCGTCAAGCTTAGCCATGAAGATGTGGTGTCGCTGGGACCGGTGAAGTTTGAAGTTCAGTTGTGCGAGCGTGCTGCCGGTTGAATGTTGACTTGCGGTGATGACCACCAGGGGTTGGGAAGCTGATGCGGTTCGCCATTAAACATCTGCTCAGAGCCGCGATTATTGCCCTAGTGGTGGTGGCCCCGTTGATTGGCTATATCTCGGTGGGTTACCTTTCGCCAACCGGTGTTGTTGTAACCGCGGCCGAGTCTATTAAGCCCCCCGAAGCACCGCAGCATCATGTTTCGATTTGGTCCCATATCAAAAACGGGGTTCGCCGCGTGCTGGATAGCGTCGGTGTGGATGCGGAGGCAATCAAGCTATACGCCAAATGGGTGGTGGGCGCCCCGATTCTGGTGATGGGCGTTTTGATCGCCTTGCTGCTGCGGCCGACCCGGAAACCCCGCGACAAGGCCCCAGGCGACGGGCCGACCCAACACTCTATCGACAAGGCCTCAGACGACGCGCCGGTCCGCATTGAATCGAAACCCGCTAAACCAAATGTGGCCAAACCACGCGCCTCAATTCAGTCCCACCCCAAACCCAGCGTCAAGCTTTCAAGCAAACAGCAGGTGCTGCGGTTCTTTCTGAATTTGTATAAAAACAAACAGGGTGCTGATCCGGAAGCGCCCGTTCAACTGGTACGTACCGAAACGCGGCCGGTTTGCCCCGACGAAACCTACGAGATGCGACTGATGCATAAGGAGGAGTGGGTCACTCGGCGCATGTCCATCGGGTTGCTCGGTCAAGGCGGTGGCAGCCGCAGCCAATGCTACTATGTGATTTATGATTCCCACATGGTCATCAAGATTCCTTCGGTGCCGATGACCAAGTTTACCGAATACCGAAGGCAAATCGCTGCTGAAGGCCGTATTCTATCGCGTCTTTCGCCCCGGGAGTGCATCGTTCCGCGGGTTTCAGTGATTCTGACGGCATTTCTGACCTTTCCGGGCAACCAGCAGCTTTCCGAAGAAGCCCTGGAGGCTAGGTACATGCGTCACCTGGAAAACAATCCTGATTTTCAGGAGCATTTGAAGATCGGCGATTCTTTTGCCTTCTTTATGGATCTGGCCAAGCACTTGTTTCTCAGTACAACGCTGGAAGAGATCCACAGCGACAAGGGGCGTCTGCTCGATGAGGCGCGCCAGCACCCCGATCTGCTATGGGATCAACACGCCTTTGTATGCCGATATGGTGAAGAGGCCGGCGGGGTTTGCCAGTCCCTGCAGGAGGCATACTTTCGTTGTGAAGCCGAACTGCGTCGGCTGGCCGAAACAGCGGGAATGGAAAATTCCATTTCCACATACCACCTGAAGCAGTGGTTTCTGACCCATATTGTTGGAGAGAAACTGCGCCGGGAAGAGTTCGACCTGCCGGTTAATGTCATTGAAAAGGTCAACGCCGCGCTGGCCGAAGTGGTCAAGGACAACTCGCACGCGGCCAAACGCTACCGCCGGCAATTGCACGACTACGTCCGCGACACCCGGTTCTCACAGCACCGGCGCCAATTCGAAGGGCTGGCCAGCAACATGTTGGACCTGCTGGCCTGGATCAGGCAAAAAGGTTTGGCCATGCGCGACCTGAAACCCGAAAACCTTTTTGTGGCGGGTAACCCGGAGGAATACCCCGTATTTCTCAACACACCGGAAAAGTTCTCCATCGGACTCATCGATGTGGAGACCGCTGTTCCCATTGATGCGGAAGATCCCATCCTGATCCCTCAGCCCCAATTGGCGGGCACCCCGTTGTATGCGACGCCGGCCCACTTGATGTCCAATGCCATCCTGATGGAGGTGTACGAGGATCTGGCCGCTATTTTGCATTTGCAGGACTGGTTCGCCACCATCGGCATCATTTACAAAATCATCAGCGGAGAGAATCTGTTCGGCACCACGGCGCATGTTTTTCCCGATATCTTAAGC
>JABDRH010000430.1 GCA_013041835.1 Desulfatitalea sp.
TTCAGCCGTATCGTTATGTCGATTTTTCTGTTTATCCAGTGGTAAAATTCGCTGTAATTCATTTGCCCTCCGGAAAATTTTAGATAACCGCTACGGAGGGTGATTATAAAATATAATAATATCGGCACTTTGTCCAGTACTTTCGTAACCGCCTGAATTAATTTATAATATAATTTTGTTAAATGTTGATTTGTATGATAGACAAACATCTAGGCCTGCCCGTCCTCGAACCACATCGCTGCATTAGACTGCGATGCGAGAAGTCTGCGTGGATGCGCAGCGGGGAGGCCCATTTTCAAATCCCTATTTTCAGGCTTTTGCACAGCCTAACACCCTTGGATGCTTAAGAATCGTGCGTTTATTGAATCGCATATTGGTTTGGGGAAACATTTAAGTATAAGGAGATTATTATGTATGCATTAGCGATAAGCGGAAGTCCGCGTAAAGGAGGGAATACCGAACTGCTTCTAAAGGAGGTTCTCTCTGAATTGAATGATGCTGGCTGGAAAACAGAACTTGTAAAGGTTGGTGGAACAGCAATTCACGGCTGTATTGCATGTGAAAAATGCTTTGAGAATAAAGACAATGAATGCTCTTTTAAAAAGGATAAATTTAACGACATCTTTTCAAAAATGCTCAAGGCTGATGCTATGATTTTGGGCTCCCCAACCTATTTTGCGGCTGTATCTGCTAATTTGAAGGCATTGATTGAAAGGGCAGGATATGTTGCTTATGCTAACGAACACGCTTTTTCTGGAAAAATAGGGGCAGCGGTAGTGGCAGTGAGACGCGGAGGAGCCACTCATGTATACGACACCATCAACCACATGTTCCAAATGTCCAGAATGGTCATTCCATGCTCAACCTACTGGAATATGGGCTTTGGCCATAGCAAAGGGGAGGTGCTTAAAGACGAGGAAGGTTTAGCCAACATGCGTCACCTTGGAAAATGCATCGATTGGCTTGGCAAGGCCATTATCCCAAATATAGATAACTATCCAAAGTCTTAGCCTTTACAGAAAAACGATCCAAAAAGCATGAATGGATCCACAAGACGCAATATCGACGAATTTTCTGGCAACAGAAAACCCAACAAAACTAATTCTCGCGCCCAGCAAAGTTCGAATCGTTGGGACTCTACTGAAAGGTAGGTGAAATTCGATATTGTTACCCGGTGGGTGATTGCACATAGCAGTCAGCTATGCAGCTCATTGCAGGGCTTGCCCTGGCGCTGAGGAGAATGGATCGAGCAGTCAGTCTTTTTGCGGAGCTTGCTCCAGCGCTAAGCAGCCGATCCGCGAAAATCCCGCATGAGTAAAGCTTAGCCAGCAGCTCATTAGCGAAGTCCACGGGCAAAACCGGCAACGGAAGTCCGAAGCTGGACAGAGCAGATAACCAAGGGCTTTTTTGCTGAAAACTTTGTTGCACAGGAGTTTGCTGCCGCTGGAAATAAACAGATCTATTCCTGGACGGAACGGAATTCGGAAATTGAATATCTAAGTGTAGTAAAAGAAGAGATTATACCTGTAGAGGTTAAAGCCGGATAAAGGACACGCGGCAAAAGCCTGCAGTAATTTATCATCAAATACAAGCCTGAAAGGGCAATCAAAATATCAAACAAACCCTTGAAAATCCAAAACGAACAAGTAATCCAAAACATTCCGCTCTATCTAACGGGAAAAATCGGCGCGTTATCCTGCTGAAACAATAGTAATCGGGTTAGGTTCTTTATCTATGACTACATGGAAATAGGAGTAAGCCCTGTTTTGTCCCGATCAAGGCCAAGGCGGTTTTTGAATATCGTGACATCCAAGGTGATGGATTGGACTTTCGTCAGCTGGCAGGTACGGATCGTTCAGGAGGAACATTTCTCCAATGTTCCCCCTGAACTGGATGTGCGGCAAGGCAACGCATTTTCTCGGCGAGGGATGGCTGCGGTACGGCGATTTCAAGATGTGTTGGTGGAAAGTAAAACTCTAAATCATTTCTGACAGCCGTTTCAACGAGAACATGCCATCCAGTCCCTTCACCGCTTTGGGCTTTTTCTCTCTTTGGGGCTGAAACAGGTGCCTGAACTGACGATAGGTGCCCGAAACAAACTCACGCGATCCGATGATACCGGAGTCCGAAAAATATCGCGTTCGGGATATGAACCGATCCGTGCGGCTGATTTCAAAATCCTTTCTGCGCTCCTTGTTTACAATCTTTTCATCGATCGTTTTCACAAAGGGCTTGTCTCCCGGTTGGATTCCACCGGATTCATACACATACTTCCGGTACCGCCGCACGCGCTCTTTTCGGTTTTTTACGTTAAATTCCCTCAGACCGAAATCGGTGGAAAGAAATCCACCTTTGTTGCCGGTCTGAATATGATAGCCCAATGAACACCAGCGGTAATCTTCGGGCTTTTTTACAATGCCTGCACGCACCGGATTCAGGTCGATGTAGGCCAGGCAGTTGATCAGCGTCTCTCCTTTTTCCACGATCAGGCTCTTGAAGCGATCCCCCCAAAAATACCCACGCCGACCGTGGCGCTTGTTGTAAAACCGCGTAAAGTTGACCTTGATTTCGCGGACAAATTCCGAAAGGCTGGCCAGCTTTTCCCGTATAACCGGTAACTGCCCCTCACCTACCGGGGCTTTCTTTTCACCGTAGAATCGAACCAAACGCTCTTTTACCTCATCGTCGGCAAACCGATCCTCCGAGATCATCTTCACCAATAAATGGAAATGATTCCCCATCATACAATACCCATAAATCTCGGTAAAAAAAAGATTGCCCATCCGCTGGACCAATTCAACCAGATAATCCTTTTCAAAAGCCTCTAAGGGAAACCCGTCCAGCGCCGTTCTCGACATGACATGATAAATGGCCGTTTCGTTTTTTACGATCATTCGGGATGTACGGGGCATGCCCCCTCCTTTGTTTTGCCTTCCTTTTATGATTACCTATTCATATAGCATGGCGTTAAGGTTTGTGGCAAGCATAAAGTACCTGTCCCTATTTCCCTTCGGGATGTGCCTGGCATGCTCCCTCCTTTTTATGAAATTCCCAATCCTTATTTTCCGGATAGTGCGGCAAATGCCCTAAACGACATGGGTTTCTTGCCCCACCGGTTACTACCCGAAATCATACGGGAATTAATCGTAGATCCCAAAAACGGCTGGGGCTGTTTTGCCGCAGTCGGCACCCACCCCCTACATAATGTGTTTAAATATTATGTGGTTATAAAACATGTGCTTGTCGGCACTCTTCATGCAGTGAGGTAGGCCACTTCCCAATCAAGCGAGGTGATGAAAACGAAACCACAAGATCAAATCGCGTCCTTGGCAGACGAAATCAAAGACTACCTGGCATCCCATTCGCAACAGATGGATACCCTTCGAGGAATCGTTTCCTGGTGGTGGGAACTCGAACGGTACCGTAAAACCAGAGCATTGATCGAAAAGGCGCTTGAAAGGCTGGTGGCTGATGGGATTGTCCGGGTGCGAGAGGTGAGTGGGGAAAAGTTGTACTGTCTGTTCAGGGATGAGCAAGAAGACAATTAAACGATACCGTATTGCTGCGAAAGGTCTGACAAACAGGCGAGGAGGAAGACATGCCGAATATCAATTACGATAACCCCGGAGTTTACATTGAGGAGAAAGAGAGCGGGGCCCGG
>JABDRH010000435.1 GCA_013041835.1 Desulfatitalea sp.
GCCGAAGGCAGGTCCAGATCGATGCCCGGCAGGGGTTGATGCCATTGGATACGTTCCGCCTCGGCGGATGGATCGGTCGAAAGGACCTGGGCCGTGAAGAGCACCTGCTCACCGCCCTGCATCTGGCAGGTAAAATAGCCGGGGCCGAACAGATCCGAATCGGGGTCCAGACCGCGTTGGGCCTCCAGAGGGCGATGGACCATATAGTACCACTCGGGCGCCGCTGAAAAACGGCCGCTGTCTACCTGCATGATTAGGGTGCGTTCGGGCGCGGGCGAAAAACGGAAGCCTTTTTCAAAAGCATGCACCGCGGCAGGCCAGGCGGTCTCCGGGCCGGTATAAGCCTTGGTGCAGTCGTGAAAATTGCGGTCCTCGATGTGGGGCCGCAGAATCAGGGCGATGGGTTGGTCATCGGCCAGTTCGTTCAGGCCGGCCTGGCTGACGAACCGTTCCACTTTTAATATGACGGTGTTGGCCGGATGCTTGGCTATTTGGGCGTGCAACTGCAGCACAACATGTTCGCCCTGACCGGCCACGCTCTGATAGCGCCACCACGCCCCGCCTTGGTAGTCGAAGCCGAACTGCTCCAGGTTGTCCAGATTCAGCTCCTGGGAGTGGCCCTGAAACACGGCCCATGCCTGCCAACGGGCCAGCATCATCCAGCGGTCTTCAGGATAATCGGGGTTGAGGTTGGCGGCTAAAAAGGCATCGTAGCGGCTGCGCAGCCCGCCGTCGGCATGCAATCGCAGCATGGCGCCGCGGCCGTTGGTGCCCAGGGCCAGCAGCGGCAGCCGGTGGCAGTCGTCGCGCGTAAACGTAGTGCGCACGCGCGCTTTGTCGCCTGGCGAAAGGGCCAGCAGCGGCGCCTTGATGTGTTTAGTGCCATCCGGTTCGAACAAAGAGATCGCAAGTATGCATGCGGCGTGGGCCTCGGGTATGTCCAGGGGCGCAAAGAGAATGAAGGCCCGGCCCCGTTCGTCGGCAAGACTTTCTTCCACGGCCAGAATACGATCCTGAGCCACTATCCGAGCGCGAAAGGCATGGGCGGCGCTCACCAGGAGAAAGTGCCCCGGCGGTATCATCACTTCCCGCCGTGTGTCCTCCGGATACTGCCAGGGCACCACACGCGAAGCATTGCCCGACGGATTGAGCCCCCGGCAAAAGCCTTCCGCATCGGCCAGCAAATCCGCTCCGGCGGCATCGGGCGGGACGGTCACGCCGAACACCGATGCCACCTCCAGCACTTTGGCGCGCAGGCGCTGACCCAGCAAGGCGGGCGGCAGCATGTCGGCCCCGCCACCGCTGTCGGCCAGCCAGGGATCGTCGTCGTTGGTCAGGCAGACCACCTGGCCCGGCTGCAACGACACATGACAGCTCTGCTTACCCATCTTGACAGGCATGGGCCCGCCGCTTACCAGGTCAACCATCGGTTTTTTTAGAAAAGGCGCTTGGCGGGAACGCCAGGCCGCGTCCACGGCTTGCCCTGCGTCCAGGTTGGCCAGCACCACCACGCCGGCACCGTCGGACCGGCAACGGCGCGCCAAGGCAGCGAAGTTGCCCTCGCCGTGGGGAATCAAGGCCAGATCCACGCCCGGTCCAAAGGCGGGGTGGGTTTTGAGCAGTCGGCTCAAATGCGCGATATCGGCCACCAGGTTGTCTTCGGCGCCCCAGTTGAGGGTGCATGCTTCGTGAACATTGATCTTTTCCGTGGCCAGCCACTCCACGCCGTTGGCAAAACCGAAGGCGCCATGCGGGGCCGCCAGGGCGCACAGCGTGGTGCGCATGCGCGCATGGACCTTTGATGTAGCCGCGAGCCGGTTGTTATCATGGGTTTCGGCAAAATGAACAGTGATGCCGTCGGAAGCGCTGATTTCATTGGCGCCGGGCAGGTACCCGTCGATCTGACTTCGGTCGTAATTCTGAAACAGCTCGGAATAGCCCCAATTGAAATTGGCCCGGTTGAGCAGGTCGCGGGTCACGGAGATCTTTCCGCCCAACCCTTCGAGCAGAAAGAGGGTGTCGGGAAATTGGTCGCGCACCTTGGCGATAATATACCGCCATGCCGGCATCGGAATCATGTAGCCGGCATCGCAGCGGTAGCCGTCCACACCCCGGCGGCACCAGGTGAGAAACACATTGGCCATATACCGCCAAAGTTCTTTGTGGCGATAGTCCAGGCGTGTGAGGTCCGCCCACACCACGCCCCAGGCGCCGGGATTCTCGATTTCGCCGTCCGCCTTGCGTGCCAGCCACTGGGGATGGGTTTCGTGCAAACCGGCGGCCCAGCCGGTGTGGTTGATGGCGATGTCGATGATGATTTTGCCGCCCCGGGCGTGTACGGCGTCCACCAGTTCGATGAACTGCTCCAGGGGCGTGGCCTTGGGATCGAAAACCGCCAGGGCCGGATCCACCGCCGTGAAACTCAGGGCGGCGTATGGACTGCCGAAACGGCCCATGCGGGCATAGGTGGTGGGGGTGGGGTGGATGGGCAGCAATTGCAGCAGCCGGCATCCCAGATGCCCCATAATAAAGTCCAGTTCGGCGATCAGATTTCGAAACGTGCCCGAGGGTGGAATCACGGTGAAGCCACCCTGGTCCAATTGTTGAACACACTCGGCGTTGGCCGACAGATCGCTGTCGGCCTGATCTTTATGGGGGCCGAACTGACGCACGAAAGCGTTGTAGACAATGTTGCCGCAAACCGAATCGGCCGGCTCCACGTTGACCGCCGTATTGGGTCCGGCGGGCCACACCGGTTCACGCCGGCCCTCGGGCAGGAAAAGGCACTTGGCCTCGAAATGACCCACTTCGTTCAAAGGAATTTGCGTTTCAAAGACGCCCGGCGCCACAAGCTGCATGGGAAGGTCGAACCAGTCCCGTCCCAGCGGCGCTTCGTTCAGCTCCACATGGCGAATGATCTCCCGGCGGATGGTGCGCGCCTGCCCCAGGTTGGTCCGCAAATAGCCGGCGCCTTTCCAGGTCGGGTCCACGTTCAGGCGAAACGCGAGAATATCTCCGCGAAAGCGCAGCAGCCGATGGCCTGGTTCCGGGGATTGAACAATGCTTTTTTTGTATGATCGTTCCGATGACATGAAATCGCCAGCCGGCGGCGCCGGTGTTTTGGGGTTAGGTAGAATAATATCGGTTGCCGGTGATTAATCGCAGGCTGCGACGTTGCATGGACAGACCCCTTGGGTCCGACCCAAACC
>JABDRH010000192.1 GCA_013041835.1 Desulfatitalea sp.
GGCCGAGGATGTTCTGCTGCCCTACTACCCGTTGGGAGATGTGAAAGGACCTGAAACGGAGAAGCCCCATGCAAAGTGAAGTGATGTTCGCCGGTTTCGGCGGACAGGGAATCCTGCTCAGCGGCAAAATTCTGGCTCATGCGGCCATGGAAGAGGGGTTGCAAGTGGCTTGGATCCCCTCCTACGGTCCGGAGATGCGCGGTGGTACCGCGTATTGTCTGGTGGTGGTCAGCGACCAACCCATCGGTTCGCCCATCATAAAAAATCCCCGGCACTTGGTCGCCATGAACCGGCCCTCACTGGAAAAATTCGCTCACGAGCTCAAGCCCGGAGGAGTGATCATTAGCAATGCCTCCCTAATTTCAATTGATTGCGGGCGTGATGACGTGGATGAGGTGAGAGTGCCCACCGGTGAACTGGCCACGGCCGCCGGCAGCGGAAAAGCCGCCAATATCGTTGCCCTGGCCGCGTTCGTGGCGCGCAGCAAGATTGTGCCGCTGGATACATTGGCGCGTTGCATTCGTCATGAGTTCGAAAAACGGCCCAAGCTTGTCCCCCTGAATCTCAAGGCCATGGAAGCGGGCATTGCCGCCGTTCAGGTGAAGGCATAAGGCTCCAATAGCAATCCATGTTTTCGTGGACATGGGCAATCCAGATGAGACCGCCGAAACTTCATGGTTTAACGAATGGCATCAGGACGGTTGACCGATGAAACTTCGCATTCCCGAATATATCAAGGAGATCGCCCCGTACGTTCCCGGCAAGCCCATCGAGGCGCTGGCGCGCGAGTATGGCATTACCGATACCGTCAAGCTGGCTTCCAATGAAAATCCGATGGGACCGTCACCAAAGGCTCTCGCGGCCCTTCAACACGTCATGGCCGATTTGCATCGCTATCCGGATGAACCGCCTTATGTGTTGACCCGCCGACTGGCTGAAAAGTTCCAAGTGGCCGACAACCAAGTCGTGTTGGGCAATGGCTCGGACGAACTGCTGGAGATGCTGGGCCGTTGCTTGTTGCAGCCGGGCGATGAGGTGATCATCCCCCATCCATCGTTTCTCATGTACACCATCGTGGCCCGGAGCGCGGGGGCCGTTCCGGTGATGGTGCCCCTGAAGCATATGACTTTGGATCTGGATGCCATGGCGGCCAGCGTGACACCCCGCACGCGCTTGATATTCGTCTGCAATCCCAATAATCCCACCGGCACCGTGGTTTCCGGTCCTGCGCTGGCGGCCTTTTTGGCCAAAGTGCCCGAGCAAGTTGCGGTGGTCGTCGATGAGGCCTATTTCGAGTTTGTAAGGGATGACACCTGCCGGTCAGGCATGACCTATTTGGCGGATGACCCGCGCGTGGTGACCCTGCGAACCTTCAGCAAGGCATACGGCCTTGCGGGTTTGCGTGTGGGCTACGGTGTTATGGCGGCCCCGCTGGCCGACATGCTGCACCGTGTGCGCATGCCCTTCAATGTCAATGCACCGGCTCAAGCGGCCGCGGTGGCCGCCCTGGACGATCATGAATTTTTGGCCCGGACCATCGCCAATACGCACCAAGGGCTCGATTTCCTATATGCCCAACTCAACCGGCGCGGCCTGCAAGCCTTTCCCAGCCAAGGCAACTTTTTCCTCATTGATTTAGGGCGACCGGCGGACCAGGTATACGAAGCCATGCTGCGTCACGGGGTCATCGTACGTCCCATGAACGGATATGGGTATCCCAACACCATTCGCTTGACCGTGGGGTTACCGGAGGAGAACCAACGTTTTCTGATTGCGCTGGATGCGGTTTTAGCGGGTGAAAGCGCTTCATGATGGGGTTTCAAGACGACCGCTCAAAGCGCCTGTTGATCACCATCGACGGTCCTGCCGGCGCAGGCAAGACTTCGGTGAGCAAGCGGGTGGCCAGGCATCTGGGATATCACTACATGGATACGGGCGCCCTTTACCGAGCCGTCGGTCTGGCTGCCGATGCGGCGGGCGTGGCTGCCGATGACGATGCCGCACTGGCGGCATTGTGTCGGCGTACGCGAATCGATCTGCAGACCACCGAAAGCGGTTTGCGGGTGCTGCTCAACGGCAAGGACGTCACCGGGGTGATCCGCACCCCGCATATTTCCATGATGGCTTCCGCGGTTTCCGCCCGACCGGTGGTTCGTGATTTTCTGCTGAACACCCAGCGGACTTTGGGTGAGCGCAAAGGGGTCGTAGCCGAAGGCCGCGACATGGGCACGGTGGTCTTTCCCCATGCCGATATGAAATTTTTCCTGGATGCCGACCCCGCGGTGCGGGCGCGCCGGCGTTTTGATGAGCTGAATGCCGGCCGGCAGGGCGGCCCCTCCATGGCCTCCGTGGAAAAAGAGATGGCGCTAAGAGACAAGAACGATTCGTCTCGTGTATTGGCGCCCTTGAAGCCCGCCCCGGATGCCGTTTACATCGACGCCACTCATCATGATCTGGATCAAGTCGTGGCCGAAATGCTCATGCATATTCGATGTGCCACATAAGATGTTTAATTTGTAGTTGCATTTTCAAACACGCTTGTCTATAAAGCGAGGATTCCGCTTTCGGCGCAAGCCAAGCGAAAATCGGCTCAGGGGGAAGTAATATTCACATGAATGACATTGTTGATAACGAAACGACACAAACATCCATCGACCAGGACGACAGCACACCGGAAACTGAAACCGGCGAAACCCAGATCGGCGAGGATTCCCCAGGATCTTCACCAGAGGAAGCCTCCATGGAAGATCTGATGGATCTTTACGAGGAGAGCTTCAAGCGTTTTGCAGAGGGCGAGGTGGTCACCGGACGGGTGATATCCGTCGACAAGGACCATGTACTGGTTGATATCGGTTACAAGTCCGAAGGACAGATCCGCATCAATGAGTTCCGTGACGAGCAAGGCCAGATCAATGTGCAGACCGACGACAAGGTCGAGGTGATGGTCGAATGGTGGGACGATGAAAATGAAGTGGTCGTCCTGTCAAAAGAAAAAGCCGAGAAGGTCAAGGTTTGGGAAGAGATTAAAAAGGCTTATGAGGCCGACGAACCGATCGAGGGCGTCATTGCCAGCCGTGTCAAGGGCGGTTTTTCCGTGGATATCGGCGTCAACGCCTTTTTGCCAGGTTCCCAGGCCGATTTGCGTCCGGTACGCAATCTGGACGAAATGGTGGGCAAGACTTACAAATTCAAGATTCTCAAGTTCAACCGAAAGCGCAGCAACATCGTTCTCTCGCGCCGCGTGATTCTCGAAACCGAACGTGAATCCAAACGCACCGCGACACTGGCTTCCATCCACGAGGGCAAGGTGATCGAGGGAACCATCAAAAATATTACCGAATACGGCGTCTTCGTGGACTTGGGCGGCGTGGACGGCCTGTTGCACATCACCGACATTTCCTGGGGGCGGGTCAAACACCCTTCGGAACTCTTTTCCGTGGGTGATGAGATCTCAGTGAAAATCCTCAACCTCGATCTGGAGCGGGAACGCGTTTCCCTGGGTATGAAGCAACTGACCCCCGATCCTTGGACAACGGCGGCGGAAAAGTATGCTATCGGCTCGCGTGTTGCCGGCCGTGTCGTGAGCCTGACCGATTACGGCGCCTTCGTGGAGCTGGAAGAGGGCATTGAAGGGCTGATCCATGTTTCGGAAATGTCCTGGACCCGCAAGGTGCGCCACCCCAACAAGGTCGTATCGGTGGGAGAAGCGGTTGAAGCCCTGGTTTTGGACATCAAGCCGGAAAACCGGCGCATCTCTTTGGGCATGAAACAGGCGGTGCCCAATCCATGGGACGTCATCAGCGATAAATATCCGGTGGGCACCACCATCGAGGGAAAAATAAAAAATATCACGGATTTTGGTCTGTTTATCGGTATTGACGAAGGCATTGACGGCCTGGTGCACATTTCCGATCTCTCCTGGACCAAGCGCATCAAGCACCCTTCGGAGATCTTTAAAAAGGGTGACACCGTCCAAGCCATCGTTCTGGAAATCGATAAGGACAACGAACGCTTTTCATTGGGTGTCAAGCAGCTTCAGGCCGACCCGTGGGATACGGTGGCCCAGCGCTACGAAGTGGGCAAGGAGATCACCGGCACGGTGACCAATGTGACTGATTTCGGCGTATTCGTTGAGTTGGAAGAAGGGATCGAAGGCTTGGTGCATGTCTCCGAGATCAGCAAGGAGAAGATCAAAACACCTGTGGGCATGTTCAACGTGGCCGATGAGATCAAGGCCCGCGTGATGAACATCAATAGCGAAGAACGGCGCATCGGCTTATCCATCAAGCGATTGGAGATGGAAAGCGACGAAGAGTACTTGAGTGATTATGTGAGCAATATGGCACCCGCGACCTCCACTTTTGGCGAAATCTTGCGCGAAAACCTACAGGAAAAGCTCAACGAGGATTAACTTCGTTTCCATCGGGACAACTCTTGCTTGAAGCGGTCGAGTGGAAGAATAACTTCCTTCGGCCGTTTCTGTTTACCCCAATGTTGCATGACAAAAGATGGCCGAAAGCAAATTGGTGTCTGAAAGTATTGAAATTGGCCGTAGAAACACACTATTGAAAATCAATGCTGTAACTACATAAGGAGCAACCGGTATGTTCTCACGTCGTCATCCCTACTTGTTTTCGTTGCTGGTTCTGGCGGCACTGGGCACCGTGGCCAGCGTATGTGTTTCCATCATGGTAACTGTCGTCGTCGGTGAACAGATCGATTACAGCGGTGAAAAAGTCGGTGTCATCGAAATTGTAGGCGCCATCGTCGATAGTCAGACCATCGTCCGTCAGATTAAAACCTTCCGGGAAAAGAAGGACAT
>JABDRH010000437.1 GCA_013041835.1 Desulfatitalea sp.
ATTCAGCACCATACCAACGTGGTCGCCAATGATCCCAAGGTCCGGCAGCGTTGGGCCTATGCATACGACTTCAGGGACTATGGCATCGACCCACAGATCATGTATGACGGCGCCGTGGCCAACATGCGGCGCTGCACGTTCGACATCTGGAACATTCAACTGATGCAGACCGCGGGCGGCCTCACTCCGGACGGCAGGATGCTGGCGCCGGGCGACAATTACGTCAAACTGTTTATCGCCCAGGTCCCCGAAGACATGCCGGACCGTCTGCCCGTCTATCGCGTGGTCGACGGCGTTTTCAACTACGAGAACGGTCCGCATCATATACAGCTTTATCCCGGGGATTTTGATTTACTCGAATAACAGGAGAGGGTGACTATCATGAAAAAGCGATTTATCTTAATCAGCCTGATTTTGGCGCTGACCGCCTGCAGCGGCGGCGACGATGGCGGCCAAGGGCAGGGCGCCACGAACGGCATTACGGCGCTTTCCTTGGACAGGACCGTTGAAGGCACCATCGCCGTTGAAGGTGAGGTCGACTGGTATGAGTACACCGCCGTGGAGGCCAACCGCAACCTGAACATTGTGTGCGAAGGGACGTGGGTCGACTCGCCGGTGGAATTCATGGTGACCGCTTATGACGTGGATGCGGCAGGCAACCTCACGCCGATCATCGGCAGAAGTGCCACTGAAAATGCCATGACACCGGCCTCTTTGAAGTTGAGAGTCGGCATCCAGGGACGCAGGACCCTGCGCATCGCCGTGCGCGACTTCAAGGACGATGACGCCTCCGATCGTATTCCCTACCGGCTGCGCGTCTCCTATGAACAGACGCAAGGCAGCGTCGGCAACAACAATTTCGCCAATGCCGTGACGCTGACGGTCGGCGAAGTACCACCCCATTGCACTTACGATGTCATCGCCGATGCCACCGAAGTCAATTTCCACACGTTTACCGTCGCCACCGGCGGGGTCTACCAGGTGACGGCGGCATTTGAGGTGCCCATCACCCCGACCCGGTTCAACCTCGGGGTGGAACTGTACGATGGATCGGGCAACCTGGTGCATCGCTTCGATGGCCCGCGGCCGATCGGCCATCTGTATACGATTTTGACCTACCTGGCCCCCGGCAACTACAATATCGCCACCTACGATCAAGGCCGCGACGAGACCTTTGAGGGCGAATATGCGCTGTATGTCGTCCCGGTGGCCGCCCAGGAACCCCATCTCAACGATACCATCGATGCAGCGCAGACCGTTGCGCCGGACGTGTCGGATGTCTACGTAATGGATGGATCCCTGGAATACATCCAGGACCAGGATTGGTACCACATCGACATTCCCGAGGACAGTGGCGCCAACTCCTATAACATGCGCGTCAGCTTCGAACGCGGATTCGACGAAGTGCCGGAAAACATCGGCAACTCATCGATCATACCCGAATACCGCGTCGCCGTGCGCGATGCCGCCGGCGCCGTCATTCATGAGTTCGACCGCTCGGTCAACGCCGACGGAACCTACGACGTCGAAGTCGGCCGCGCCCCGGGCAATGCCCACTACCTGACGGTGACGCCGATCTTCCGCTATCAATTGGCGGATGCCCTGCCTTACCGGTTGCGGGTCACATTGCAAGTCGTATCCGATCCCAACGAAAGTCCAACCCCCATTGCCCTAACCGGCCCGTACCTGCAGCAGGTGACAGGCAAGATCTTTAAAATCGGAGATGTGGATGACTACACTGTCAGCGTGGACGCCACTACCGGCTCTAAAATACTGGAAGTCTACTTTGAAACGGCCGAAGCATCGGACGTGGAGTATGTGGTCAACGTCAACTACGACAACAAGCACCGCGTCCTCAGGGATCAATACGGCACGGCAGCTACCCGCGAAGGCGGCGTCAACTATAAAGCCAGCTACTTTTTCGCAGCCGGCACCACCACCGCGGTGGCGCTGCAGGTCGGCGACGACCAGCGCAACAGCGGCAGCCAGGTCGACTACACGCTGGGCGTTAACATCGTCGATGTGCCCGCCGCCGGCCCGGCCGCCAGCGGCCCGGTGAGCAGCCCGGTTTACTTCGGTGAAGCGGACGAGCAGGCCGCCACCACCGACATCACCGAGGTGCAGGTCTACGAATTCAACGATCACAATCGCCAACCGACCATCAAGGCCAACACGGCGCTGCTGCAAGTGGGGACCCTGACGGCCAACCGGTGGGAATCGCCCTGGATTTCCGGATACGTGGACTACGACGGCGATCGCGATATTTTCGAGCTGAACTTCGACCAGGTGCCCAAGGGCGATCAATACTACTTCGACATCCAGGTGCACATGTTCACGCCGGGCAGCCAGGTAGAGTACGCCTGGGTGCTGTTCCGCGACGGCGGTCCCGAACCCAACAACCGCCTGCTCGAGCGAACTTTCTGGTCCGATAGCGCCAGCGTGGCCTACGACTACGAATATGATCAAAACGGCGAAGGCGTCGTTGCAGCCTATGCCGACAACGACACCACCATCGAATCGATTGATTCGATCTTGCCGGCAAGCGGCACGGATTTCTGGGTCGGCTACCGATGGAGCGACAGCAATTTTTACTTCAGCATCCAGGATTTCAACCGCGTCAACCTCACCGAACCGGTATGGGACGCAAACCATGGTACGGAAGGCGGCTTGGTGGCCCCCCGCAATCCCGTGCCGGACAACGACTGGGGATATGATGCGCCTTATTTTTTCCAGGTCACCGTGACGTTGCATGATGGTGAACCGAATCCCTAGCCCGATTCAACAATAACGGCCGCTCCCATCGCGGCCGCAAGAACACCTGCCAAAGACCCGGCCCATTCGGACCGGGTCTTTTTTACCCCAATGCCGCATAAAAAATGGACCCGTTTTTTCGGAGATCATTTCAGGGGAAGCGTCACAAAATAATCGACCGCTCGTCGTGCTGATCGCGTATTGAAAAATTGCGCCCTTTCCCTTATGCTGGCGATTGAAACTGGCGGTAAGATCTTTAAAGTGCTGAAACCCGAACTATTCATGCGTTTGGTGGCAAACGCATGAAAAACTATTGGGCCAACAACATCATGAACTCGGACTGTAAAACATTATGGAATAAGAACGACTTTTAATGATAACCTGTCGCTCCCCTTGATCCAAAGAGCCTTGCGGCCCTTGAATCAGATGCGTTTGGCGTTAGGGTCCGCGCAAAAAAATGTGAAGCTATTTTTGCGCGAACCCTTAGCAACGACCAATCAGAAAGGCAAAATGCCATGCAAGAGATGATTGCTTATTGTGGCCTTGTTTGTACAAGCTGCCCGCAATTCATAGCCACACAAAATGATGACGATAATGCCAGAAAACAGGCTGCGAAGCGGATAGCAGAAACATTTGGGATATATTTGAAACCTGAAGAAATCAACTGTGATGGATGTCTTTCTTCGGGAGGCAGGCTCATAGGGTTTTGCAATACTTGTGAGGTCAGAAAGTGCGGTACCAAAAAATCGGTCATTAATTGTTCGACATGTGATGAGCAACCATGTAGCAAGCTAAAAAGATTCCATGAGTTCTCTCCAATGGCGAAAGAAGCCTTTGAATCTTTGCTACGGGAAAACAGATAATTCCATACTTTATTTGATTTATCATGTTATAAGTTTCGATCCTTGTTAACCGCTACTTTAAATTCCATTACGGTTCTATCTTTTTCCTTGAAATGTAATGTCTCACGCGTTGTCCAACCAATAGATTGATAATATGAAGGCAAGGTTCCAGAGGTATAAAGATAGAGAGTATCGAAACCCAACTCAGAACTTCGATCAACTGCCGTTTCCACAAGAGCAGTACCAATTCCTTTACCTCTTTGTTCCTCGGAAACATAAAGTTGAGCAATCCAAGGCGTTAGTTCCGGTCGTATCTCTAAGTCTAATTTGACGACATTAACTGAGCCAAGCAAAATGCCGTTGTTTAGAGATAGCAAAGTAATAGGGAGGCTCTGAGAGAATGTATGCTTTAAAAGAAGGTCTCTATAATTATCTTCGTTTGATGCCCCCGTTAAGTCGCCCCATTGTCGATAATGCCATTTTGCAAGCAGGGGGTATCAGTTCGATATGTTTACTCAGATTTTCGATTCTCATGTCTTTCATTATCTTTCAGCTAACGAATTAATCAGCGGGTCTGAAAGGGCCGGGCCAGTGACTCATTCGCTGGGCGAAAATAATCCGAGGTCATTATGCAAGATTACCTTAAAGGGGTTTACATTTGTTTGCAAGCGGTTAGATTTATTAGACCGAGAGGGACCTGGCGGTGTTCAGGTTCAAGTTGAAACATGCTTAAAAAAATGAAAGGACGGATCACATGAGACCCCTCTTCTGCTATTTGGGCATCTTCGGAGGTGTTTTGCTCTTCACTGGATGTAGCGCCAAAAGTATCGGGATAGGGCAGGGCGGGCTTTCGCCTTGCCCCAAAAGCCCGAATTGCGTCAGCAGCCAGGCCCAGGACGAAAAGCACCGGATCGAGCCGCTGCCATACCGGGGCACCCGGTTACAGGCGCGTGAAAATATCAAGGCCGCGCTGGCCAAGATGGATAATGTAACGATCGTCACCGAAACGGATGACTACTTGCACGTCGAATTCAGGTCCCGGTGGTTCAAATTCGTAGATGACGTGGAGTTCTGGTTTCCGGAAAATTCATCGCTTATCCATATACGTTCAGCGTCGCGGTTGGGATATGGCGATCTGGGCGTCAACCGTAAACGGACCGAGCAGATCCGAATGCTGTTTACGGAGTTGGAGGGGCGGTCCTGAGCGGCAAAGTTTCGTTTCATTCTGGATAATGTGATGGCGCTGCTCACCAATGCGGGGAGCAACTGAATTCGCGCTGGGTATGATCAAATACGGCGGCAGGGTTGCCGTCCTGCCGCCGAAATAATTTCAGATTCCTCCAACAGATCCGCTTATGTTTCTTCGTGTTCGCGGTAGAAGATCTGTGCTATTTTTCCTCTTCCACCGTTTGAATGCCCAGCAGCTTGTTCAGCTCCTTTTCCCACCGCTCCACGCGTGTTTTGTTCAGCTCGAATGTGTAGGGGGAGCTGGAGGCCGTCGCGGGAAACTTGCCGGCCGCATCATCGGCCGGGGCATGGATCGTCAGGGTATACTGACCTTCGTCATCTTTGAAAGTGATGGACCATGCGGTATCGTCCTGGCGATCCTGGGTTTCTTTTTCCAGGAAAGCGTCGCAATCCATGCGGGCGATATCACCCAACAGGCTGTCCACGGCGCTGTTTTCCACAGCTTGACCATCGGCGTTGTGCCACTGAATTTCAGGCGCGACCGGCGGCGTTTCCGGTTCTGTTTGCACTTCGTTCGCTTCGTCCTTTTTCTCGGGTTCGGGAAGGATCTCTTTTTTCACCAGTTTCAGCGCTGCATCGCCTTTTTTCAGCACCACTTCGCTGATGCGCGTCTTGTCCACATCAAAAATGGTCTTGTCTCGCAGGTTCTCAATACTTTGCTCAAAGGTGCGGCCGAGCTGTCCCCTGGCATGATAAACGTTAGCATCTCCGGCAAGCAGCACGAAGGTATGTTGGAAGGTGGGTGCCGCCTTGCCGATGAAAAATTCGCGCACGATCTTGCCGTCGGCAAACGCTTTGACGGAAATCTGTTTGTCTTTCGTCAGGTCGTAGCGCACATAGTTTTCAGATTCCGAGGCCAAGGCGGTCAATTTGAGATCAGCCGAGGCATTGACCATGTTCTTGACCTTGACGTCGTCCGCCGGATAGCCTTGGGGTTCGATTTGCCAATGCTCATCTTTTTTGACCAGGATGATGGCCGGCTTGTCTTTGACGCTAAATGCTATTCGATCGATATCGAGCTTCTCGACCGCTGTCGGCTGAGGCAGGTTGCCATCGTGTTGGCCTTGC
Organism: Desulfatitalea sp.; assembly: GCA_013041835.1. Classification (GTDB taxonomy): domain Bacteria; phylum Desulfobacterota; class Desulfobacteria; order Desulfobacterales; family Desulfosarcinaceae; genus Desulfatitalea. The sequence continues at coordinate 5,910 of JABDRH010000437.1, forward strand.
GAACGTAGGGTCAGATAGAGCGCCAGGGCGGCAATGGCAATGATGAGAATGAGATATTCTTTCTTAAACTTCATGGTTGTTCCCTCGCGATGTTGTTTCTGATTCCTCTTGTCAAGCTTCGGCTGCCGGTTTGCGGAAAGCGGCCTGGATAGCCTTGCGGTGCATGTGCCGGCGCCACCAGACGATTAGTCCGAAAAGAATCACCACTATCGGCAATCCGGCCATAGTGGCGCTCTTGATGCCCAGCTTGGTGGTTGCGCTGGTGGGGTGTAGCGGGTTGATCTGTTGCTCTTTGCTGCGCATGACGGCCACATCCGCCCTGCCGGAAAGGGCGTCGATCATGTTGATGGTAAAGACGCTGTTGGTGCCCCGTCCATCCGGATCGATCAGTTGATTGCCAAGCATCTTGCCGGATGCCAGAACGAATATTTTGGCGGGGATGCTTTTCTCCCGAAAAGCGCCTGCCACTTTGTCCAGGTCCACCGCTACTTTTTTATGTTCCGCCCCCTCGTCAGAAGGCGTTGCTTCGTCTTCGGCACCTTGCCCTTCCGTTTTTTCCTCGGCAGGTTTTTCCGGCATGGGCTTGCCTTTAAAATAGCTGGTAAAGGTGCCTTCGACCAGGTAGGCCAGGGGACGACTGCCCATCTCGTTGTCCGATGCGGGCGGTGATATGAACATGGGATTGAGTATAATGCGATCGCGCATCTCCCAGGAGCGGTCGCTGGATGAAAAAAGTTGATGCGCGGTAAGCTGCTGCTCGCTGATCCGTTGATCGTCCAGCTCCAGGGGGGAAACCTGCAAGGCGATCAATCCCTTGATGTTTTTCAGGTAGTCCAGCTCTTTGTTGATGTTTTGATTTTGAATGATCGGTGCAAAGTAGACTGGCTGTTCGCCGCCGCCCTGTTGGCGCGGACGGCGCTGGCGGTAGCACTCTTCGTCCATCACGTAGGCCTGTTTGATGCGCACCCCGTAATGGGCCAGCAGCTTTTCCAGCCCGGTGTTCAGCGGAACATGAAACTGCATCTGCTGACGCCCCATCATAAGTCCCTGGTTTTGCTGCTGCTCTTGGAACATGTCCACGAACAGCGCCAGGTTGGTGCCGCGCATGAGCGCCTGGTCGATCTGGTAGAGGGCATAGTCGGAAAATTGCTCCGTAGGCTGGGCGATAATCATGGTTTTCAGCCCTTCGGGGATGTTCGCTTCCTTCAGGTAGATACGCTTGACCGAGTAAGTCTTGTCCAATACCGTGTTAAAGGCGCTGGCGGCATCGCCCTGGGGGCCCAGGGGACTGGCGCCCAGTGTCAGGGTTCCGAAATCGGCCAGGTAGCCGATCTCTTCGTTGATATTGATCAGTCGCTCCAGGTTGGTGTTAATCAACTCCTGCACCTCATCGGGCTCGGTGAGCTGATATTGATCCCCGAAGATGGGCAGACGCACGACTCGCAGCAGCGGGATTTCGCTGGTCTTGTCTTTGTACTGAAGCAACATACCCATGGTGGCCTCGCCAGCCGGGAGGTTCGCGTTGGGTACATCTTTCCATTTGATGCGCATCAGGTCGAATTTTTCAAGTTGTTCCCGGTCCGCCGTATCGTTGCTGGGGTCCACCAAATGGAAATTGAGCTTGCCGTAAGTGCGGCTGTTCATTTCATCCACCACCGCCTTGATTTTGTCCGGATATTTTTCCAAGCCCTGTATGTTCATATAGGGCGCCACCTTATACAAGGAAGAAGACAGTACCAGGGTGGCTTTGACATCCTCTTCCAGTGCCAACAGCGCGCTGACTTTATGGTTCAGTTTTTGGATCGCCGTGGTGAGCTTGTACTCCAGGCCATTGGTGCTGGTGATGGTGGGCAC
>JABDRH010000439.1 GCA_013041835.1 Desulfatitalea sp.
GTTCAGCACAGGGCAAAAGCGGCGTCTGACCCATGGGGCGTCCCAGGTATGGGGCCACCTTGCGAAACGGCACCAGCCTTGTTGCCAAACGAGAGACGCCAAGCCAGCCGAGTGCGGCGAAAAACAAACGCCGTTCCGCGGCGGGGCGACGGATAAAATTGGCCAACCGGTCCATCATGATCCATCCAGTTGAATGACCCGGGCCGCATTCCGGATCGTGGAAAGACGATGGGTGAAGATTAAAATCGTCCGGTCGCCCCGCATCTTTTCAATGGCGGCCATGATCCCTTGTTCGTTTTCCGTGTCCAGGGAACTGGTGGCCTCATCGAAGATCAGCAGTCGTGGTTTTTTGAGCAGGGCCCGGGCAAGGGCGATCCGCTGACGTTCACCGCCGGAAAGTTTCTTTCCTCTTTCGCCGATAACCGTATCCAGGCCTTTGGGCATTCTTTCGATAAACGCCAGGGCCGATGCCTGCACCAAGGCTTCTTCCATCTGCGCTTGGGTCGCATCGGATTTGACCAGCTCAAGGTTGGCCCGAACAGTGTCGTGAAACAAAAAGGTATCCTGGGGGACGTAACTTACCATCTTTCGCCATTGATGTATCATGTCCGGCGTCAGGGGAACGCCATCGATGCGTATCTGGCCCTCGCTGGGCCATACAAGCCCCATCAGCAGGTCGGCCAGGGTGCTTTTCCCGGCACCGGAAGGGCCTGTTACCGCTGTGATCTCGTTTGCCGGAATCTGCATATTCAGGTGTTGAAACGTAAACCTGTCGTTGGTGCCGGGATAGATGAATCCCACGTCGGTCAGTCGAATTTCCTTTTCCAGGGAAGGTGTGTCTGCGCCGTTTCCGTTTCCGGGAAATTGCTCCTGCGCCTGTTGGCATTCGGTTATCATTTCATTGAGATGTAAAAACGATGGAAGCGCGTTGATAATGTGCTGGAAATGCTGATGCAGGGTTGATACCCGAGGCAGGATGCGGGAAAAGAGAAAGACCAAGAGCAAAATCTCCACCAGGGGCGTGTTCAGAGCCGTCACGGCCAAGTACAACAACCCACCGATGAAGGTGACCGCTCCGATCTCGTTGACCATGCGGGATTTTGCGCGGACCTTGTGAAACCCGACAATTTCCCGCATCCAGGCAAGATTCGACGCCGCAAACTTGCGGATAAACACATGGCTTGCCGAAAAGCTCTTGATCTCTTTCATACCATTGAGGTGTTCGCTGATGGTGCGGGAAACGGCTTGCGTGTGCTCCCGGTAACGAATGCCCAGGCGCAGCGCTTTTTTATTCAGAGGGTTGAGCATCAACATAAGGGCGATCGCACACACCAATGTAATGGCCGCCATGACCGGAGACAGAAGGAAAGCGGTCAGCAAATAGGCGAAAACCAAAATACCCGAACCGGCCAGATCCAGAACCAGATGCGTTGCCAAGCCGACGCTCTGAATTTCGGTTGTCAAGGCATGAATGAAATCGGGGCTTTTGGAACGGACAAAAAACAGCCATTCAGCCCGGCTCATTGCCTCATACAAGGTGGTGCGCAGGTGTCTGGTGACCGTCTCCTGGATTTTGCCTGCCAGGGTGCTCTGGTAGTATCCGATAAAACTGTTCAGGCTTACCAGCAGAATATAGAGTATAATAACGGCGACAAGGTTCAGGGAGATCTCCAAATGATCAAAAACCTTCAATACCTTTGAAGGCATCCCGGGTTGGCTGCCGGAATCGATCAGCCCGGCGATATGCAGCAGCGGAACGATCAGCAAGATGCCGACCCCCTGGGTCAACCCTCTGAAAACAAAGAGCCCCAGGGCCAAAAACACTTGGGGCCCGCATATGTTGAATAGTGTTTTCAGGTAAATTCGGACCATCGCCAAGCTGTTCATTTGATTGCCGGAAAATGTTTATTGCCGGTTTTAGGCTTCAATCTTCTGCGACACCACAAAGCCGGCCGCAGAAAATAATAGAGAAAAAACAAAGACTCCGGAAGCGCAAGGGTGTCCCAGTCAACCGGTTTTGGGAGAAAATGGTTCAAGATATACCGCATCTGAGAAATGAAGTGCCGGTGAAATGCAAAGCTGTTTAATTTTTTGATGACAAATCCCTTTCCCATCCGTGCTCTGCCCGCCCCCCATGTCTCCGGTCCGTTGATTAAAAGCAAAGAGGGCTTTAAAATGCCTTTCAGCGTTCGTCGACGCCCCGTCGTCGGCAGAAGGCATTCAACGGAAGCGGGCAGCGGGATATCCAGCAGGCAATGCGCCAGGAGAATGCCCGGCAGCAGCAAATGAAATAGGTCACCTTGTTTTGCATTTATGACGATGCGCTCCCATGCATCGGACCTTGTCGACCGGAGCTGCAAGGCGAAGTCCATCAGCCAGCGGAGTCTGAACCAGCCATGTACAAACCCATGAAAAGCCAAATACAGCAGGTTGTCCACGCTTTCCGGATGGCAAACCGATGTGCTGCCGATCGATGTTGCTTGGCAACGCGGGCGATCAAATGGCGAGCCATTGTAGTCAAAATAACAATGCTCATGGAATCTCCAATGCAATTCAATAACGACTGCCTTGTCCGTTGCCTGATATTCCAAATGATGCGCTGTGTTAAAAAAATAGCGTTTCATCTGTGATATGGAAAGACCGTTGGTGGCCTTCTTTAACCGATATCCGGTTTGAAGCATCACCTGGTTGGCCTTTTCCAGATCATCCGGGGCGATCAGCAAATCAAGATCCTTGGCCGGCCTCAACGCGGCATCGCCATATAACAAATGACTCAAAACAGGCCCCTTCAAGGCAACCACCGGTATGGAAGCTTTTTGCAGCAGATCGACGATTCGCCCCAATTCGGCCGTCAGGGCCATCATCCGGAAAACATTGTCCCGGCGGGCGGCATTCAACTGTTCCATGACACGGTCAGGCACGGCAAGGCTCGATTGTCTCCCCAGCACCTGGTGAATCAGCGGAAAAACGCGATGCCGCATGGACAGAGATAGGACTGTTTCCCAATGTATCTGCATTCCGGTGAAAGCTTCCAATTCAGCATGCTGCTTTTTTTGCCAGCACCTCAAACAGGCAAGCAAAAGCCTCAGTTCAAGGGGCCACACCCCGGTTTTCCGGTTCAGCCAATTTATGGTTGATTGAATCATCTGGACCATTATGTGTAATCATCAAAAAATCGGGCCTCGGATTGCGATTTCGTAGTCGGAGAAGGCCATCCTTCGGTGGGGCGTGTGCAAGGCGCGGCAGCGCATGGAAGTTCGGTATCAAGCCCGCTATCAGCTTATCGCTTGGAGGGATGTTTTTGCAAACATTTTCTGTATCCCGGCCTCATCATCCCTTAGCCATTAATAATACACATAAAACATATATTTTCGATACGGGCAGAATATTTATTGACAGCTTTTTGCAAGTTCGCATATGCTTGCTTAGAAATTTTGCTTCCGCCTTTCAAGCCGATAGTGGACTGCGAACCTGCTCGAGGATAAACACAGAAAAGATCATATCCGTACAAGGCCGCACACCACCACCGTTCGTTGGATTTCTCCTCCCCCCTCACGCGCTTTATTCATTGTTTCAGTTGCTGATAATCGAAACAGCATGCGATTCATTATTCGTATCATTTTTTCTTAACCTTTAATTGAAGGAGTTAATAGTGGAAAAATCTGATTTCATGGACAAACTCGGCACCAAGATCGAGTTCCGAACCGGAGACAAATCAACTTCCCTTGAATTAATTGAAATCAAAGATTTGAAACCGCTTTCGGAAGAAGCCCGCACCGAGCTCAATAGTCGATCCCATATGGTCAACGCCGGTATCAAGGTCCGGAAGAATCCTTTTTCTCTTATATTCCTGGGCCCCGCAAATAACACGCTGCCGGCGACGACTTACCAGGCAACATGCGGCGGACTTGGAGAACTTGAATTGTTCATCAGCGCATACTATTCAGATCCGAAAGGAATCTACTACCATGCAACCTTTTCATAACAATGAGGTGAAATTATGCCGGCAGATCCATACTATGGAGAAATTTGCATTTATCCGTATCCGTTTGCGCCCGAATACTGGGCGTTGTGTGAAGGTCAGCTTCTCAGCGTTTCTCAACATACAGCCCTGTTTTCGCTTCTTGGAACCGCTTTTGGCGGAAACGGCGTCTCAACATTCGGGTTGCCCGACTTAAGAGGTCGCTTTGTCCTTGGAGAAGGGACAGGCCCCGGGTTATCAACTAACTATCTCGGTCAAATGGGAGGAAGAGAAGAAATTATTCTCTCAACACATAACCTTCCCAGTCATTCCCACACCATCGCCGCAGAATGCTCTGCCGAACTTGGCGCCACTCAGGACGTTGGGACAACCGCCACGCCGGGACCGAATTGTGTACTGGCCCAAGAAGAGGACACGACGGGCGGTGTTCACCCCGTCAATCTTTACGCTGATGCCGCTCAAGAGAATACAGCATTGGGTGGGGTCGGCATAACCGCCACCGCCGCCTGTCACCCAACCGGCAGCGACCGAAGCACTGATATTCGAAATCCATATATGGCGTTAAAGTACTGTATCGCCATTATCGGCACTTACCCGCAAAGAAACTGATTAACCCGAAATTAACTTTTTCATAGGAGATGAAATTATGCCAACAGATCCTTTTATCGGTGAAATAGCAGTTTACCCGTATAATTTTGCGCCGAAACATTGGGCTTATTGCGACGGCACCCTGCTTCCCATTGCTCAAAATACAAGTTTGTTTTCGCTTCTGGGAGATACTTTCGGAGGAGATGGCCGTTCAACGTTTGGCCTGCCCGACCTGCGGGGACGTGTGGTGGTCGGTGAAGGAACGGGCCACGGCCTGACCCCTATGTATCGCGGCGAGGCGGCCGGGGCTGAACAAGAAATCTTAACAACATCGCAAATGCCGGCGCACAACCATACCATTACCGTCCAATGCACGGCGACCCTGGGCGCCACATCGGAATACGGATCAACAGCAATTCCAGGGCCTGATAAAATACTGGCCCAGGACCAAGACACAACACAAGGGGTACACCCCGTAATGGCCTATGCTGAATCCAACAAACAGAATACGACGTTGGGGGGAATCGGTGCATCGGCGGCAGCGTCTTGCCAAGATACGGGCGCAAATCAGCCCTTTCCCATCAGAAATCCGTATCTTGTACTTTCATACTGTATCGCTCTGGTGGGGGTTTACCCAAGTCGGAGTTGATAAACACAATCTATCACGTTCCATACCTGCAAGGAGCGACTCCCGATGTTGGGGGCTATCTGTTTTCGGCCACCTTTTTCAGGCAACATTGGAATAGGGCATTATGCTTTTACAGAAATCGCCTAAAAGCTATTTGGAATCACCCATGGTATCGACCGGGCGATAGGCTTCGCATTCGGCGATGTAGTGCAGGGCTTTGTAGTGATAGCCGCCCACGTCGGGATAGTCGTTGACTACGGAAAGAAATCGGTGCAAGGCGGCTCTGTAAAGCCGCTGTTTATAATAGAAGCGGCCAACATAGTATTCATGGCCGGCCAGGCTCTGGTAGCAGGTTAGCTGATGTGCCCTGGCCTTTTGGGTGTATGGGTCATCGGGGTACTCGCGACCGAGCCGTTCAAACACCTCTACCGCCTTTAGCGTGGCGGACTGTTCCCGGTCGACGGTGCCGATTTGATCGAAATAGCATCGCCCGATCTGATAAATCACGTATGGCGCTGACGCGTTGCGCGGGTGAAGCCGTTCAAACTCTTCGTAAGCAATCACCGCATCGGGGTACTCTTTCAGATAATAGTGGCTGTCGGCGATTTTTAATTCCGCCAAGACGGCATGTTTACTGAAAGGATACCAATCCTTGAGTTGACGGAATGATTCCAAGGCAAGTTTATAATCACCGTCGTCGTATAACGCCATGCCCTCTTCGATTAGCTGCTGGGCGGTTTTTTCGGGAGCGTCATTGCCAACCGATGCACAACCGCTATGCAACACGGCACTGATGATCAGCAGCACAATAAGAGAGGGGCGGAGTTTCATGGCACATTCGATCCGTATCAGGTGCTATAGGATCGCCTTTAAGGTGTCTTCCAGCTTCGTTTTGGCAACCATGCCGGTAATCTGGTCCACCACTTTGCCCTCTTTGAAAAAGATCAGCGTGGGGATGGCCTTGATACCGTATTTTCCGGGGGTCACCGGGTTGTCGTCGAC
>JABDRH010000444.1 GCA_013041835.1 Desulfatitalea sp.
GTTCAGATCACACACCACGTGACCTGTTTCAGGATCGCGTTGGGTTTCGGCCTGAATACTGACATCGGCAAATCCCTTTCGGCGATAAAAGGATGTCAAGTGGCGAATGTCTTCCTCCAGCCGCGCGGGGATAAATCGGTTGAATCCCAGGCCAAGAGAGACGCGGTGAAAGCTTTTCATGCGAGTTCGGAGAGTATCGTCGGAAAATGCCTGATTGCCGTTTACATTCACCTTTTTCAGCACATAGTAGGGGCCTTTGTCGATGGCCACCTGGACCTGATAGTGCCCATCGTCTTTGTATCGGGTCCAACCGAGGGTTACCCGGGGGTCGATGTAGCCCTCGGCCCGGTAGCGCCGAGCGATTAAATTCTTTTGCTCGGCGACTTTGACGGCCTCGAAGATATCGCCGGCTGCGATGGTCATCGCGGTGCGCACCTGTTTTTCGAACAGCGGGTAAGCCCCGTCGATGTCGATATGCTTGATACGGTGCGCCGGTCGAAGGGAAACGGTCAGGCAGACGCCCGTATCGCAGGTGTCGACGTGTGCGTCTACACGGCCGAAGCGCGACAAGGTGGCTTGCGCCTGCGCCATCCGGTCCGCGGTGAGGATTTCACCCGGCGCCGTGCCGATCAAAGCACGGACCAATGGCTGCCAATCGAAGCCGCCGGCATAGGGATCGTTGACCTGAATGGCCAGGTCGCTGATAACGGCAGGCAGTAGCGCGCGGTCGTCCTGTGCGGCATTTTTCCCCTCTGCGGTTGCCGTGGCAAAAAGGGATAGCGTGGCCAAGAGGCAGAAGACGCCAAAACCCGAGTAAACGGGTAGCATCTGCAAGGCAATCCTTCCCGTCACGCGAATGATTCTGATGGGCAACCGTCGTGTCATCATCTGAACTCGATGCGGAACATCAGTTCACCACCATAATTGCCTTCCGTATCCTGGATGCCACTGGCTGAAAAGTGTTCCAGCAGGCGGTATTCGGAGATGGCGCTGTGGACCAACTGCTCTTTTTGAGATTCCAGCGAATACTTGACGGTCAGACGGGGATTGAGTTTCTTGCCCACGGTCATCTGGATGCGATCATCGCTCTGGCCGTTGTTCCCGGCGCCTGTTTCCACTTCCAGAATGTCCAGGCCGGTGGTCTTCTTCAGATCTTCGCCCCAGGTGGCGGCCACCAGGCCGGCCAGCATTTGCCGGGTCGTGGCGCCGCCGCCGCCGCTGTTTTCGGCGATCTCCTGGCCGGTCCGCCCCAACAGGATCAACGACAGGATATCGGCATCCGACTCGGGTGGATCCGAACTCAGCGTGATCAGCAGATCATCCGGCGTGCCGGAGATGGTGAGGGTGACAAGCCACTGCCGGATTTGGGCTTCGGCCGCGATGTCCAGCAGGGGCTCTATCTTGTAAGGATTGACAAAATCCACCACCCCTCTTTTCAACGTAAACGTTTTCTGTCGAAAATAGACTTCCCCGCTGGTGGCATCGGCGCGCCCGCTGATGACCGGATGTGCCGCCGTGCCGCTGATTTTCAGATCAGGGGTGATCTCCAGGCGGGCGATGTTGTTATACACCAGCATGGGATAGCGGTGGGTGACCGTGATATTGAGGGTGACCGCCTTGAGCCATGGCGGCGGTTGCCGGGTCGGCGGCACCGGTGCGGCCCGCTGCCGCTCGGTAACGAGAGACAGCAGGTTGAAGCGCACATTTTCGTAGTAGGCGCCTTCGAGCAGCACCAGGTCGCCTTCAAGCCGTGCACTTTGCGCATCTCCCTTCAGGCTGAGGTCGGCGCCCAGCTTCATATCCATGGTGTTGGGTTTTTGCAGCGGCAAAGCTTGGGCTTTGAAGGCCAAATCGAATCGGGCAGGGCGCATTTCCTGCAAGGCCATCTGGCCGTGAAGATTGAACCGGCCGTCATCGAGGCGGCCGGTAACCCCTTCGATCCGCACTTGTTGCGGATCGAGATACAGCGTGCCTTCCAGACCGCGCAGGGTTTGTCCCAACTCCGGAATGCGACAGCCGATGTCGGACAGGATAACCTTGCCCTGCCAGGCAATACGATCCATGGGACCGCTGCCCGTAACGGCCACGAGGATGTTGCCCTTGGCTTCATTGATCCGGTCGGTGAACGGGTCCGCCGCGGCCAGGGGGTAGCGTCCATTAAGGGTCACGGCAATGTGTCCGTTGAGATCGCCCTTGGCCGCCACCTCGAGAAATCCCTGATCCAGCAAGGCCAGACGCGTTTGGGGCAGATCGAGCAGGCCATGGGCCAACTCTGCCTGGAGTGCATCAAAGGCGAGCACCGCCACCCCCTGGTAGGCCAGCCGGCCGTGACGCAGGACCGCCTGCCCCCTGATCCGCTTCCAATCGCGCCAGTTGCCGGTTGCATTGAGCTGGCCCGACAAGCGCCCCTGCCATTGGGCATCCGCGACCAGCGCCAGGTAAGGGGACAGATCGGTCTGGTCAAAGCGGGCCGCGACCTCGAAGCTGCCTTCATCCAGGCGGCATTGGCCTTGGAGGGTGAGGTTCAGATCGGCGTCCACCAGCAGGTGGCGGCCGTCCAGGTGCGCGTTCAGGCGGATATCCTTCCACGGGTGGCCGTCGATGTGCATCTGCTCGGTTTCCAGGTTCAGCACAACCTTGGGTTGTCGAACATCGCCCCGGGCGGCAATGCTCAGATGCATGCGACCGCTGGTGGGGTAGGCGCGCTGAAAAAAAGTCACCCGCGCCATTTCCAGCGCGTCGGCACTCAGCATCACCTCAAAGGCGCTGTCCGTCGGCGAATACCACGCCGTACCGGATATTTGGTCCTGCGGCGTCAAGGCCACGGCCAAGCGATCCGCCCGGATGGTGCCCGCGTCCAGGCGGCCCGCCAGTTGCAAGGCATGGATGGATTGCTCCGGCAATTGCAGCGTTTGGCCTTGAATTTGAAATGCGCCGTTTAACGCACTCAAGGGGCCTTGCACATCGGCCTTTATCTCCAGGCGACCTTCGGCTTGCGGCGCAAAATCTTCCAGATGGATATACCCCTCGGTAAGTTCGGCCCGTACGAGCGGATCAGACCGCCATTGTCCCGTGGCGGCTTGCGCCAAGGTAATTTCGCCGCTCAGGGCGACGGCGGAGTTGTCCTTTTCCAGGCGCAGATGGGCAATGTTGAGCCGGCCGTCCCGCCAAGCAGCCTCTGCCCGGGCGTCAAGCGTCATGTCGCGCCAGCCGATGCGGCTGGGCAACAGGGTCAGATCCCCCCGGGGACCCTTTACCGAGCCGGACAGGGTGAGCCGGCCGCTGAGTCGCAGGTCCACCGGCAGTTGATCGGAAAAGGCATCGGCATCCAGTTGCTCGAAATCGACTTGAAGCCCCAGGGCCGGGTCTGCATTCAGATGCCCCTGGGCGCTAAGCAGGTGAATCCGCCCGCTGGCATTGACGCGACCCTGCCCGTTTTGCAGGCTCAAGCCGGTAAGCGCCACAACGCCGTCGGACCCGAGGTTGGCCTGCAGCGTGATGTCCCCAAAGGTCCATGGCGCCAGAGCCACATCCTTCGCTGCTATGCGCAAATCCAGCTCGGGAAATGGCAAAGGGCCTTTGAGTTGAATCTGGGCCGTCGCCCTTCCAGCCGGCAGACGCGCATGGATGAAGCGCCCCAATTGAGC
>JABDRH010000455.1 GCA_013041835.1 Desulfatitalea sp.
TCTTGCGTATTGCCGCCATATCGATGTCCATGGATCGTGCGGCCAGGGTTTTGTTTTTCCTGGTATGGGGTCTGCTGACGGTGCTCCTTCCCTCGGGACGAGTTGCCATTGTCTGGGTGGGCATCACGATATTCATCGCCGTTTGCGCAACGACCATCGTCTTGCGGGTTCTGCACATCAAGAGGCAGTTGGAACAACAAGGGAGTGACATCTCAGATGCATAAGATCAAGATTGCCCTCGTGGGCGTGGGTAACTGTGCCAGTGCTCTGATTCAGGGGCTTGCCTACTATGGCCAAAAACACCCTGAAGAGGCTGTCGGCCTCATGCATTGGGATCTGGGCGGGTATCAGCCGGATGACATCGAAGTGGCGGCCGCCTTCGATGTCGACCAACGCAAAATCGGCAAGGATGTGGCTCAGGCCATCTTCTGCCTCCCGAACAATACCCAGCGTTTCTGCCCGCAGATTCCCGACACCGGCTGCAGGGTCCGTATGGGACGGGTTTTGGATGGCATATCGGATCACATGCAGCACTATGAAGACCATCGCACTTTCCTGCGGGCCGACGCCCCCGAACCCGACCAGGATGAGGTGGTGCGAATCCTGCGGCAAAGCGGCGTCCAAGTGATGCTCAACTACCTGCCGGTGGGATCGGAAGCCGCCGCTCGCTTTTACGCCGAATGCGCCCTGGCGGCAGGCGTTGCCTTTGTCAATAATATTCCGGTCTTCATCGCCAGCAATCCGGCCTGGGCAAAACGTTTCGCCGCGCAGGGCGTTCCGCTCATCGGCGACGACATCAAATCTCAGGTGGGCGCCACCATCACCCACCGGGTGCTCACCGATCTGTTCAACAAACGGGGCGTCAAGCTCGAACGTACCTACCAGCTCAATACGGGCGGCAACACCGACTTTCTCAACATGCTCAATCACAATCGTCTCTCGGCCAAGAAAATATCCAAAACCGAAGCGGTTCAGTCGGTGGCGGCCAAACGGTTGGACAAAGAGAACATTCACATCGGCCCCAGCGATTATGTGCCGTGGCAAAAGGACAACAAGGTGTGCTTCATCCGCATGGAGGGCCGCCTGTTTGGCGATGTGCCCATGAATTTGGAGCTGCGGCTCTCGGTGGAGGATTCACCCAACTCGGCCGGGGTGGCCATTGATGCCATTCGATGTGCCCGATTGGCCCTGGACCGCGGTTTGGGCGGCGCCCTGGAGGGCCCCTCGGCCTATTTCTGCAAGCATCCGCCCCGGCAGTTCACCGATGATAAAGCTTACCGCTTGATGGAAATCTTTTTGGCTGATGGTTAAGGACGCCGGAAAGGTTATTCTTTTCGCTTGCCGATCGTATAGCTCACTTGCACTTCACGCTTGAAGTCCCCGGCCAGTTTCACGTCGGCAGGATTCAACGCCAGCTTGACCGTCAGCCGACCGGAGCCTTGCAACTCCGACAAATTGATCTTTTCCGTATAAAGCGTGGCGATCTGATCCAGGGCCCGCTGCGGGCCGGCAACCATCACCTGGTCGGGAATGACGGTAGCGCTTTCCAGAATGAGACCGGCCGGCAAGGTGCCCACCCAGTTGACTTGCACCGGCAGATGCTTGGACTGTGGCAAATCCAGGGACACCTGCACTTCAGGCGGCTCAATGCGGTTGAGCCGCAGTCCGGGCGGTACCACGATATTGGCGGCCGTCAGGGTGAAAACGTTTTGCCCATCAATCGCCTTGCTCAGATCAAGTTTGGCCTTGACCTGGTCAGGCCGGAAGGTGTTGATCAAGGCGCTGGAGCCGCTCAGGTGCAGCCGCACAGTATTGACCGATGTGGACACAATCTGCATTTTGGCATCACGGTTCATGTATTCCAGGGGCACTTCAATGCTGGTAAGGGTCTCCATGCCCTTGGCGAAGCTGAACCAAATGCTTCCCATGCACAAGACGCTGATGACCGCTGCGACCAAAAGTTCCCGGCGCTCCCGGCGCACGCCGGCGGTGTCCTGACCGCCCAGTCCCAAATGATCGGCCAAAAGCTGCCGCAGTCTAAGATTATCGTCCACACGGGTGACCGTGTCGTTTTGAACGGCCACCACTTTGCAACGCTCTTCGGAGACGACGATGACCAGGGCGTCGGTCCGTTCCGCCAACCCTGCGGCAGCCCGGTGCCGCGTGCCGTAATATTGCGGCAGGTCGTCACGCGTGCTCAACGGCAGGATGGCGCCAACGCTGGTGACGCGGTCCCCCTGGATGACGGCGGCGCCGTCGTGTACCGGGTTACCGTTCCAAAAGATGGAAACCAGCATCTCCTTGGAGACCAACCCACCCCACGGGGTGCCGCCTTGGATGGCGTCTTCCAGGCCCTCTTTGCCCGGTAGAACAATCAGGGCCCCGATGCGCTTGCGCGCCAGTTCATAGACCCCCTCGACCAACGCATCGATGGGGGTGCGGCTGCTCTTTTGGGGAACGCCCCACAGCAGGGCACGCAAATTCTTGGCCTGCAATACATTCCTGATTTCATTTCTAAAGACAATAATGATGATGAGCGCCGCACCCGTGATGATGCCTTGCATGGCCCAACTGGTCACGATAAGCCCCAGGGCCACCGTCATGCGCTGAAACACCCACAGCAAGGCCAGGCCGGCCAGTACGCGAATCACGTTGGTGCCGCGAAATATCACATAGAGCCGAAATAGAATGTAACTGTTGAACACCACATCCACGATATCCTGCCAGCGGATGGATGCAAGAAAAGACAAGAGCGGATTCATATCGGGTCAATCCGTCACACTGAACCGCAACACCTTGATGATGCGGTTGCGCGCATCCCAGATCTCGACCCGCCAAGGGCCTTTGTCTGCTTCGCGCAATTGAATACTGCTGTAGGTCGCCCATTTGGGTGATTTGATGGTTAGGCGCTTGGCGGAAACCAGTTCGTCGTGCCGGTACCACTTATGGCTGACAAAGGTCGTCGCCATCACCTCCTCAAAGGCGGTGTAGCAGGATATCCGCCCGGCATTGATGGAGAAAGCCACGGCTTCAAAGTTGGGCTCATAGCCTTCAATGGTTTCACACATCACCGCCCGGGTCAGCCGGAAGAGCTTTTCGGGCGACGCCGGTCCGCTATCCGCCGCATGGCCGATAGGTGCCACCCATAGCCATACCAGGATCGCTACACAAATGGTTCGTCGGTTCCGCATGGCATCATTTCTAACGAAACCGACTATAATTGCAAGAAAAATAACTTCGCGGCAAAACAGAATCGTTTGCAGGGGATGGGTGGCTTCCTACGGTCGTGGCAACGGGTCCGCGACCGCATTGGAAATTAGGGACGACGCAGCAGATCGGCCAGCGTCTTTTCGACAATGACCTCCTTGTTCATACTGCATTCGTTGATGAGTTGGATGATATCCTTATCCACCACCCAACCATATCCAAGTTCATCAAAAAATATGATTTCTTTTTTGTTCATAAAAGAAAATCCTCCTCTTGGTACGCCACCAGCGCAACAATTTCAGTAAGGGCTCTCGAGAGGGCCGGCACGCGCGACGCGCTTCAATGTCAATATCGTCCGGCGAGGAGGGAATCTTTACCCTAAAGTTGCAAAAGCCGGAGGGCTCCGGTTGGCCATCTTTTTTCCTGCGCCCTTAACCGAATCGAGAGGCATGCCGATCCGTCAACACGGCGCACTCGGAGCCCCGGCCGTCGCATTTGATCAACAATGGATGGTCGCAACGCACCTGGCGGAAAAAGGCGCCATCCGACTCGGCGGGCAGTTGGTTCAGGCGCTGCCAATCAATTCGATCCCGGCTGCTTTCGACGATGGTCAGATAGGCAATGCCGTGGCTGGTGATTTGATGGAAGAAGTGAGAACCGAAGGAGGGATCGGCTTTTAGGGCTTGGCTGCGCAATTCCACCATAACGGCGACGCCGTCGATCTGCTGCCACTTGACCGGAATCCCCAGCCAGGGGTCGAAGGTGCCCCAGCGGCCGGGACCGATGAGGACATAGGGGCGCTGTTCGGACTTAAGGCGCGCATTGATACGAGCCAGTTCGGCGGCCATGTCCATGGTCCGCGATGCATCGACGGCTTCCGGGCGTGCATAGACGATGTCGCGGATGTGTTTCCACCGGCCATGGCCCAAGGCGTTGTTCGAATAAAGCAGCGCTTCGGTCCGATCCCGGGCTGACAGGGCCACCTCAAGCGGATCGCCGGCGCTGGCCATGGGGCGTAGCTGCAGAATACTAAATCGCGCCGGACGACCGGCGCGTTCATCCAACGCCAAGGCGAATTCCAGCTCCATGTCGCACCCCATTTCCCGGCGGCCGAGGGCAAGCAATTCGGCCACCAGCGGTGCCAGGGGAAAATGGTCGTGTTTGAGGATGGCGCTAAAGGTGAGCACCCTGGGGCCGGATTCGCCGGAGGCATCCCGAAAGCGTTGCTCATCCGGGAGATAAACGCTGGAGAGCTGTTTCACGGGAATCTCCTGCGTTGCGTCGGCCAGGTTGCGCCGAACCCATATGGAAGTGTCGAAAGGGTCCGTCGTTTTCCGGGCGTGATTCAGATCAATGGCAAAAAAGGTTCTCTGAGCATTGGTCAAAATGTCCTCAACGCTGGAAAAAGAGGGCAGCAGTTGAGGAAAGCGGGGGCAAAAGCGCAGGCCAACGCCGCTTTCCCGGCTAAATCCCAGCAAGATCACTGCCATGCCATCGTTGGGTGATATGGAACCGAAAGGGTAGTAGTTCTGGGAGCGGGCCACGCCGGAAACGGCTGGATAAAAAAATGGGCCATAAGCCCGGCCTTCGATGCGCTGAATCATCACCGCCATCTGCTCCCTGCGGTGGGCGTAGACTGTCCCCCGAGTCATTCGTCGCGGCAAGGTCAACCAGGCCGAAGCATAGACCTGTTTGACGGCCCGGACCAGTTGCTTTAGGCGTTGGGCGGCATCCGGGTGTTGATTGGGCAGCATCAGGCTGCAGTAGAGCCCTCCCAACGATTGATGGCGGGCGTCCTCCAACAGGCTCGACGATCGCACGGCCAGGGGATACCGCACGGCGTTGACAAAGGCCGCCAGCTCCCGTTCGAGTTCGGCGGGCAAGTCGGCCGATAGAAAAGCCGTTTGGATATCTTCGTCCGACAACCGACCCACAGGCAGGTCGGCAAGACCGTTGTCGGCCACAAAGTGTTCAAACCGGTCGGTGGCAATCACCAACGTGGCGGGCACCCGGATGTCGATGCCGGGAAAACGCTTGAACAGATCGTGGGACTGCCTGAGCAGGCTGGCGGCAAAGGCCAGGCCGCGCGCCTTGCCGCCCAGGGACCCATTGCCGATCTTGGCAAAATCTGTGGTTGCCGGATCAAAGGTCTCCGCGTTGAACTGGATCACAACGCCCTTTTGCCGCCAACGGCGCAGCGCCTTGATGCCGTCGATCAAGTACGCCCTCAGCGCCGCGGTATCGGGAAAATCGGAGACTTTCACCTGGCGCAGTTGGGAGGCGAAGGCGATTTCCGAACGGGCCATAAGCCAGTTGGAAAAACGATTGCGCGCGGCGTGGTAGCGCAAGGGTTCATCGGGGACACTGGGCAGCACCGCTTCCAATCCGTGCAGGTCCGGCACCCGAACCACTTCGCTGCCGTCCGGGCGCCGAAACACAAAATCACCGAAACCCAAATGATCGAGAAAAAAACCATGCAGTTTGTCGAAAAGATGGGGTGAATTCTTATCCAGGAAAGGCACCGCCAACTGCTCGGCCTTGATGCGATTGGCCGGATCGCTGCTGAGCAGCAACGTGGGCAGATCGGGTATCCGGCCCTTTATTTCCAATAATAACCGGGCACCGGCATCGTTACACAGTTTACCGGAGCTCGGAAAACGCGTGTCGGCGACGACCCCGAGCAGGTACGAACCATATTGCGCCAGATAATCCAAAGCCTGCTCATACGTTTCGGCGACCAGGATCCTGGGCCGGGCGCGCATTTTAAGCAGGCGGTGGGATTCGTTGAGGCTCTCTTCCAACACGGCTTGTATCTGGTGGACCACCTCTTTATACATCAGCGGCAAAAATTGGGACAGGTACAGTGGTGAATCCTCCACCAGCAGCAGTACACGCACCTGGGCGCGTCGTGTATCGGCCGCCGCGTTGAGGCGGTCTTCAACGCTTTTGACGATGGCCAGGAGCAAATCGGCATCGCCGGTCCAAATAAAGATCCGGTCGATGCCGGCGGTGTCCTTGTTGTCCGGCAAGGGATGCAGCCCCACCACGCTGTGGGCCAGGATGATGACGGGCAGGTTCGGTTTCAACGCTTTGATGGCCGCCCCGAAGTCGAAGGGATCCATGTCATCCCACTGGGGCATGATGATAACAAGGTCACAGCCGGTTTCCTGCAGGGCGGTCAGGGCGGCGCGGGCATTGTCCACCCGGGTCAGCCGGGGCGGCCGGCTCAGGTTGAGCCCACGGTACTCGTTGATAATTTTTGCGGCCAGGGAGCCGTCCTCTTCCAGAATGAATGCATCGTAAGCATTGGCAACCAGCAAGATCTCCAGGACTTTGTTTGACATAAGTTCATGAAACACTTTAAAGTGGGTGTCAAACTCACATGCCATGGAATGGGACAAGGTGTCGCATCTGTTTTGTGCCATGGTGATCCGCCGGTTCGGTGATTGTGGGTGCGCATGCCGCCATGACCCGTGGCGGCAGTTTTCTGCACGGACCGTGCATGAAACCAGTTTAGGGTGCCATCGCCCTCAACGCAACCGATATTCATAGGGAAAGTTCCCCGTGAAGGAACGATTGACACCGACATCATCCGAACGGCGCACGATATGGGGCTGGGCATTTTATGATTGGGCCAACTCCGCGTTTGCCACTACGGTGATGGGGGTCTTTTTCCCTGGATTTTTCAAGCAGGTGTGGAGCCAGGGCGTGGACGCGAATCTGAGCACGGCCCGCCTGGGGCTGGGCAGTGCCTCGGCCAGCTTGATCGTGGCCCTGTTGGCGCCTGTTCTGGGAGCCATCGCCGACCGCAGCCAACGCCGCAAAAGAATGTTGATCCTGTTTACCTATTTAGGCGTTGTCATGACCGCCGGCCTGGTCTTTCTTCCCGACGGATACTGGCGCTCAGCCCTGTTCATTTATGCCCTGGCCTATATCGGATACGCCGGTGCGATGGTTTTCTATGACGCCATGCTGCCCCAAATCGCACCTGCCGCAAGCTTGGATCAAGTATCAAGCCTGGGCTACGCCCTGGGCTATCTGGGCGGCGGACTGCTGCTCGTGGCCAATGTTTTCATGGCCGTCAAGCCGCACACCTTCGGCATTGCCGATACCGATACGGCCATACGCCTCTGCTTTGCCAGTGTGGCGGTCTGGTGGGGCCTTTTCGCGCTGCTCACCTTTGCCTGGACACCCGCCGATCCGCAAGGCCAACGCCCGACGCTGCGCCGTCAGATCGGCGCCGGTTGGCGGCAACTGATCAGCACCTTCACAAAGATCCGCAAGCTGAAAACCATCATGCTCTTCCTTCTGGCATACTGGTGCTATATCGACGGTGTGGACACCATCATCAAAATGGCCGTGGATTTCGGCATGTCTTTGGGCTTTGAATTCAAAGATCTGGTCCTGGCCTTCTTGATGGTGCAATTTATCGCCTTTCCTTCGGCCCTGGCTTTCGGTCAATTGGGACGCTACTGGGGAGTGCGGCGGTCCATCTACCTGGCCCTGTGCATCTATATTTTCGTAACCCTGTGGGGCGCCAACATGAGCCGCGTGTCCGAATTTTATGTATTGGCCGCCGTCATCGGTTTGGTGCAGGGGGGAATCCAGGCCTTGAGTCGCTCCTACTATGCCCGCTTTATTCCAAAAGGACTCAATGCCGAATTCTTCGGTTTCTACAACATGCTCGGCAAATTTTCAGCGGTTGTTGGGCCGGCGCTCATGGGATTGACCGGTTTGGTCGTCAGGCGTTGGCTGCTGCCCATTGATCCCACGGCGGAACAGCTCCGGGCGGTGGGGCTGCAGGCCACCCGTTCGAGCATCGTCGCCGTGCTGGTGCTCTTTTTTGCCGGGGCCTTGCTGCTCTATTTCGTGGACGAAGCGCGCGGCAAGCAGGAAGCGGATGCGTTCGAAGCCAAGGACGCGGGAAAAAAATAATTCCCCCATCTTGCTTGTCTTTGAGCCCGTCCGCGGCGTTACATCCACCGGCACATATCCTGATATGCACCGGCGGATGCGCCTTGCAGACGAACCCAAATCCAGCGCAATCTGGCGGAATTATTTCTTTGCTGCGCCCTAAATAACAAAACGGAACACCAAAAGAACTTCCCATGAAATCAACGCGGCAAACCCGCCGGCGAACAACTTGAGCAAATCGCCGATAAGCAGTCTGAAACGCGGAATGAACACATGGCTCAGGATCACGATGAACACGACCGATACGGCGGTAAGCAGATATTTGACCAACACGAAGTGAAAACTGCCCTGTTTCAGGTAATAATCCATCACCGGATTGAGTTCTGTCGCCCCAGCGCCAACTAAAAACAAGGTAAAAAACGCATCTGCCAGACTGAGCACCAGAATCAGCACCACCAGCATCAAGGTGGAACGGCCGTACTGATCTAAAACGACGAGCTTGCGGCGGTCGCACGCTCGCCGAACGAGCTTTCGCCGGCGTTGATTGAATAATGCGTTGAGGCCCAATATGCCCTGTTGGCGCCGATCTCCTGGACGGCGACGTTCCGTCACCGCATCCCATTGTGCATGCAAAATAGTGATCCCCTTTTCCCCGAAGCCTCGCGCCGGCCAATTCGCCCGACGCGCTTTTCCGCCTTCAACATATCAAAATTCATGCCATTTGCATCGACGTTGATATTTAATACAATCCCGGGCCGATACGATATCGCCCCATTAAAGCGGGTATGTCATTCGGTACGAGATTGCCCAACGATTGGATAACCGATTACACAGTGTGCGGCGCGGCCTCCGACATAAGGGCTCGCGCAAAAATAACTTCAGCATTTATCCATCCCGGCTTCAGGTCATCCGGGTCCGATCCGCGGCCCCGGTCTATTGGTAGCTTTGGCCTCACAATAGCTTGCTATTGCTCCGGTTTTGGGTCCTTAGATCAAACC
>JABDRH010000465.1 GCA_013041835.1 Desulfatitalea sp.
GGACTGTACATCCTGACTTTCACCGGCACTCGTTTGACAGCCAAACGATACGAACGATAAGCATCCTTCCCCTTTTCTTGGACCCCAAATTCGGCTATATTTCCTTCCAATTTAAGATCTCAAACGCAGGATCAGGGAGAAAATATGGAAACGAAAAAGTGGATCTACCTTTTCCACGAACTGGATCAGGCGCTGCAGTATGTTGACGGCCACTGGGATGGCATTCGCGGCCTGTTCGGCGGCAAAGGTGCCAACTTGGCCGATATGCAGCGCATCGGCGTACCCGTGCCCCCGGGATTTACCGTGACCACCGAAGCATGCAATGAGTACCTGGCCGGCGGTGGCGTTTTTCCGGACGGCATGTGGGACCAAGAGTTGCACGCATTGATGGACATAGAGCGCGCCACCGGTAAAACCTTTGGCGACGCGAACAAACCCCTGCTGGTGTCGTGCCGTTCAGGCGCTAAATTCTCCATGCCGGGCATGATGGACACAGTGCTGAATTTGGGCCTTAACGACGAGACGGCCCAGGGCCTGATCCGGCGCACCGGTGATTCGCGTTTTGTCTATGACGCCTACCGTCGTCTGATCCAGATGTTTGGCGCGGTGGTCATGAATATTCCCGACGAAGCTTTCGAGACGGCCATCGAACAGGTCAAACGAAAGGCTTGTGTGGTCTCGGACGCTGACTTGGATGCCGATCACTGGAAAATGCTGGTGGCTCGATTTAAAACCATCTTTCGCAGCCATTCCCAGGTGGATTTTCCCCAGGACCCGGTGGAGCAACTCAAAATGGCCACCGAAGCCGTGTTTAAAAGCTGGAACGGCAAACGCGCCATCGCTTACCGCAACGCCGCCGGCATTGCCCACGACCTGGGCACGGCGGTGAACATCGTCACCATGGTATTTGGGAACATGGGCGACGACAGCGCCACCGGCGTGGCCATGACCCGTGACGGCGCCACGGGTGAACCCAAACTAGAGGGTGACTACCTGATCAATGCTCAGGGCGAAGACGTGGTGGCCGGCATCCGCATGACCCGTTCCATTGAAGAGCTGGCCCACGAGATGCCTGCCGCCTACGAAGAGCTGCGGCAGATTGCCTGCAAACTGGAGACCCACTATCGGGATATGCAGGATGTGGAGTTTACCATCGAAAAGGGCAAACTGTGGATGCTGCAGACCCGAAACGGCAAACGCACGGCCCAGGCTGCCGTACGCATCGCCGTGGAAATGGCCAATGAAGGGCTGATCACCCACGAGGAGGCTGTGGTCCGGATCAGCCCCGGGCAAATCGATTTCTTCCTGCACCCCCAATTCGACAACACATCCGTGGCCCAGGCCCACTCCCAGAACAAAGTGCTGGCCAAGGGGCTCAATGTCTCGCCGGGCGCCGCCGTCGGCAAGGTGGTGTTTGACGCCGACCTTGCCGAAACTTGGGCCAAGGAGCACGCCCGGCAGGTGATCATGGTGCGCCCGGAAACCAAACCCGACGATGTGCACGGCATGCTGGCGGCCAACGGTATCCTCACCAGCCGGGGCGGCCGAACCAGCCATGCGGCTTTGGTGGCTCGCCAGTTTGGCAAGCCGGCGGTGGTCGGCGTCTCCGATCTGCAGATTGACTTGGTGAAAAGACGCATGAGCGTCGGCGATCGTGTGATTCAGGAGGGCGACTGGATCAGCCTGGACGGTAACAGCGGTGAGGTGTTCATCGGCAAGATAGAAACCATGGTGCCGGACATCAAGGATCCCTGGCTCATTCAGTTGCTGAATTGGGCCGATGAGATTCGCACCCTGGGTGTTTGGGCCAATGCCGACTATCCCGCCGATGCTCAGCGGGCCAGGGAGTACGGCGCCCAGGGCATCGGCCTGTGCCGCTCGGAGCATATGTTTTTCGAAAGCGAACGCCTGCCCCACGTCCAACGCATGATCATGACCAAGCTGGCCTTTGACCGCCGTCAGGCTATCGAAGCCCTGCTGCCCTTTCAGCGGGCGGATTTTATCGGCCTATTCCGGGTCATGGACGGCCTGCCGGTGATTGTTCGCCTCATCGATCCCCCCCTGCACGAGTTTCTGCCCGACCTGTTCGAACTGCTCAACGAGCTGGCCGATCTGAAGATGCGCGTCAAGCACGCGCCCAACCTGGAGGAGATCGACAACCTGCTGCGGCAGATCGCCTTGAAGAACCGCATCCGACGCCAGGCCGAGGCACTGCGAGAGCAAAATCCCATGCTCGGTTTGAGGGGGGTGCGGCTGGGGCTGCAAATTCCGGAACTGACCACCATGCAGGTTCGTGCCATTTTCGAAGCCGCCTGTCAGGTGACCCGTGAAGGCATCACTGTGCTGCCTAAGGTGATGATTCCGCTCACCAGCCATGCCAACGAACTGAAAATTCAGCGGGAAGTGCTGGAAGCGGAAGCCAAGAAGGTGATGGCTGAGCAGGGTATCACCATCGACTACAAATTCGGCACCATGATCGAACTGCCTCGGGCCGCCATAACCGCCGACCAGATCGCCGAACATGCCCAGTTCTTCTCCTTTGGCACCAACGACCTGACCCAGACCACCTACGGCATCTCCAGAGACGATGCCGAGTCCGGTTTTCTCATCGGCTATCTGAATCGCGGCATTCTGCCCGACAACCCCTTCGCGGTCCTGGGCCGTGACGGCGTC
>JABDRH010000466.1 GCA_013041835.1 Desulfatitalea sp.
CCTTACTACTGCCATGGGTCGGAGAAGCAGTGGTAGAATTGCGGGTCACTCGTTAATGTATTCTCTTCGTGTGCGCTATCGATTAGTAGATAATACACCCCGATGCTGCAAACATCGGGGTGCACCATGGGCCTGCGCAAAAAAACCCCATTTTAACAGCTGCTAGTAAATCAGATTGACGCCCATAAACGGCCCCTCCAAGGTAACATCGGTATTGAGGACATTTCGACCAGACTCGAGGTCCATGGCAAAATTGACCATCCGGTAGCCGCCGATGATATCGCATTTGACCTGGCTATTCAGCACGCGATACCCCAGTGTGACCTTGTAGTCTGAAAAATCCACCTTGGCGCCGTCAAAGGTGGCGCTGATGCCGTTGAGGTTGAAGCCATAGATAAATTGCTTATAAGTGTTTGACATGTACAGGCTCAAAAAGCCAAAAGGCTGGTCTCCTTTGTAGATAAGCGCATCGCCGATCGCGGGTATGATTTCAAGGTCAATGGCGGTCTGCCCCAAACCGGCACCTATTCCAAACATTGAATGTGGGGTCTGGATCAAGTTGTAATAGACATTGCCCAGCAGCATCCTGATGTTGATATCTGTATTCAGAGCGGTCTGAGCCCTTATACCGGTGCTGCTGCCCCCGAGATCCACGATGGCCGATCCCAACCCGTTGAAAGCGGTCGGCATGTAATTCAAACTCACGCCCCATCTTTTATATTGCGCGCCAACGGCCACCATCGGTGAATAACTGGTCCCGACGTTCATCGCATCCCCTGTCGTCATGAGGCTGCCGAAGATATTGTCGGTCAAGGCGTTTTTCTTTATCAATTCACCGTTCAAGATGCGACTGCCGTACGCCAGGTTGAGGTTAAAATGCCAGCACCGATCCTCAGTCTCCACAGCTAAAGTTACCGGCGCCTCGATCAGCAGGAGCAAAATGCTGCCAAACATCATAAATACGGTTTTTATGGTTATCTTCTTCATTTAGTTTTCTTTCTCAATGATCTATATTGCCGTTATAATAACACACATATATATAAGGGGGTCTGACGATTGACACCTTGCGATTTCGGAGCTATGTCAGTTTAGTTAGGCCAAACGATTTAGGATCGCCAACCCCATGCTTCCAACGAAAGATGTCATGCCATGAAACCAACGACCTTAGGCGCCGGCTCAGAAAAACCGGACTGCCGGCCTCGATTTCCAACCCCAGGAATGCGTCAGGGCCGATGCCTGTTGCCTTCAGGTCGGCTTGGATTGTTTTTTGTCCTGCTGACCCTGGCCGTGACGTCCTGCGCACAGCCCGTCAAAGAGCTTTGGCGCGCCAAGCCGCCTTTCCAGAGCGTTACCCGTGAGGCTTATGTCATCGAAGTGCAACCCTTGAAGGTGAATGAGGCTTATTACGGCGTATTTCTGTTGCGTATTCATAACCGAAGCCCCCAGCGCCTTGAATTGGATTGGAATGTCACGCGTTATCTGCACAACGGCAAAGACGAGGGCCCTCTCGTCTTCCAGGGCGTCGATCCGGAAAAACTCCAAGGCGCCATGGCGCCGACCCCCATTGCCGCCGGCACCACCTTCACTCGAGAAATCTTCCCTTTGAGAACCATCGCCTTTCTACCGCGCAACGAGGTGGCCGAACCCGGCCGGCGCGGCTTTACACCCGGTGTATTGCCCGCGGGGGAGAACACCATCCAGGTGGCATTGCGGCAGGGCGACCGGTTATGGCAGGAACGCTTGACGGTTCAGCTACAGGTGCGCAAAGCGCAGCAGTAACCGCTCCAAACATCCATTCTTCAATGGAAAGCCCTCACGTACTGCCGCAAGGGCTTTCGTCGCTTAGGGTTCGCGAAAAAATACAGAATATCGAGATATTCTGTATTTTTGTAACACCGCCGGGTGAGATGGATCGGCGCATAAAAACGTGAAGTTATTTTTGCGCGAGCCCTTAGGCCCTATTCAGCGAAGTTCAGATCCCAATGTTGCATCATCAGGGCCGATCATACAACCAACCGGCATCCTCGAGCCACTTGATTTTGAATGCGCCCAGCGTCCCGGTTTCAACCATGGTGCCGATGAAGTTGTCCATCCAGTTGAGCAGGTGGGCGTCACCGGCCGGCAGGGCGATGCCCAGCGGTTCGTAGGTAAACCGGGAGATGAGGGTCACCAGCCCGGCATCGGGATTGCGCAAGGCCGCCACCAGGCAAGCGTGATAATCGCTGACCATGGCATCGACCTGATCGTTGAGCACCATGGCCACACCATCGTCATACTTGTTCACCGGCGTATATTTCGCCGAGGGCATGAGCTCTTTGACCAGCTGCTCGCTGGTGGAACCGGCCAGGGCCGTGAAGTGGAATTTCATTGAATTGAGCTCTTTGGGATCGGTGATCTTGGCGATCGCCGCCACTTTGGTGAGGTAGGATTTTCCCGTAATGTGATAGGGGCCGGCAAAATCCACTTTAAGATTCCGGCCGGGCGTGATGGTCATTCCGGAGATCACCATATCCACCTCTCCGGCTTCCAGGGCCGGTAGCAACTCGGCGAAATTTTTGATTACCAGCTTGAGTTCCACGCCCATGGCCCCGGCGATGGCCTGGGCCAGGTCCACATCAAGTCCCGCCGGCACACCACCTTTGGTCATCATGTTCAAGGGCGGCATATTGGCGGCCGTGCCGACATTGACCGTTCCGCGTTTTTGAATGCGGTCGATGGTGGTATCGGGTTTTCCGGCCACGGTCATGTTGGCGCAACCCACCGCCAGAATCGCGACAAGTGTGATCAGGATGGCAAAAAGATTTTTCTTCATGTGTTCGGTCTCCTTTGGTTTTAGTGAATGTATTGGTTTTGAATTATTTTTTCTGCGATTAGAATCCCATCCCCACCCCGACGCTGATCACCGGCTCCCAGTCATCATAAGGTGACTTCTCCTCCTGGATGACGTCGAAGAGGACTTCAACGAAAGCCCAGGTGTTTTGCCCCAGCCGCTGACTGAAGCCGCCGCCCAACCACAGAAAGGGCACCCAGTCC
>JABDRH010000482.1 GCA_013041835.1 Desulfatitalea sp.
AAATAGGGTAGGGGTATTGGGGACGTTCTATGGCCCCCCAGGCGTGCCTTGAACAGCTGGCACAGGCGCCCATCGATGTGGTTATCCCGGACATCAAGATGCCCGGCATGGATGGCATTCAGACCCTACGCGACATCAAGGGCACGTATCCCCTGGTGGAAGTAGTTCTGCTCACCGGCCATGGCACCACCGAAACCGCCGTGGCGGGCATGAAGCTGGGCGCCTTCGACTATCTGCTTAAACCGGCCGATTTCGAAGACCTGGCCGCCAAACTAAAAGGCGCCAAGAAGAAAAAAGACGAACAGGAGGAACGCATCCGCCAGGCCGAAGCACGGCTGCTGTTACGCAAAGGGGTAACATCTGACCATTCAATCGTATTGATAGTCGATAAATTTTAAGCAATATATGAAGATGATTTGGAATTAAAGCCCAGGCATAACAAGACGTTCCGGTTTCAACGAGCACAGCTCCCAACCGTTCCAGAAAATTGTCCCGGTCATCATCATAAAATATTTTTCTCCGTTTGATGCCCCCGAACAATTATATGATGCAAAGCGCCAGGTGCATCTATGCGGGCTTTTCTTAGCATAGTCTCCGTATAGCATCATTCGAATGATATACAAACCTATAAAGCAATGGACGTCCCCAAAGTCCCTCAAAGTCCCGTCCCCAAAGTCCTTACTCCAAAGTCCCTCATGTTGACACACAATTCAATGTGCAATAAAGTGTGTAAAAAGTCCTTTCCGGCTACAGCGATTTGCGTAGGTTCAGCATCGTAAGAGAATAGGTATCTTGTTTTGTCAATACACCCATTTTAGACTCTGATTATGAGTTGGCTGCAGAATTGAGCAATAAATGCCGGATTAAAGACATTCAAGGATCACATCTTGATTTTCTGATTTGTGCAGTGGCCAATAGAATCGACATTTCCATATTTACCAACGATATCTATACCTTAAAACCAAACAGATGAAGCCAGGATATATGAGAGACGATCCGCCTGCCCGGAACATAATCAATTCCATCATACAAGCCGGGGTACAAGCACCGTCAGGGGACAACGCACAGCCTTGGAAATTCAAGGTCCGGGGCAATATTATCGAGCTTTGGCTCGACCGGAAGGCCGACTGCTCCTTTTTCAATGTCCGTCAGATTGCATCCATTATTTCCTGCGGGGCAGTGCTCGAAAACATTCGCATCGCCGCCTCGACGTTTCGATTGAAGACAGATGTCGAGTATCCGGGGGATGAGAACGACTCCGACCTGATGGCTGCCGTGGAACTGATCCCGGCAGATCTTGAAAGCGATCCTCTTGCCGGGATGATCTGGGCGCGTCTGACAAATCGAAAGCTTTACAAAAAGGGGAAGGTCGACCCAAATCATCTTGAAACACTTCAGACCGCCACCACCGGTTTCCCAGGCGCTGTCCTCCATACCATTACCGACACCGGCGTATTGAAAAAAGTGGCCCGAATGATCTTTCAAGTGGACCGTATCCGAACTGAACACCGGCCAATTCACGAGCACCTGAATCAGATGATTCGCTTCACAGATGAAGAAGCGTTAATGAAACGGGATGGCTTGCCCTTGAAGAATCTTGAGGCGGGGGTGACCGGGGAAATGTTCCTTAAAATGACCCGCCCCTGGTTTGTAATGAATCTGGTAAATCGGATAGGCTTGGGACGGCTGGTCGCTCTTAACAGCAGTCAGGGAATTCTGAGATCTTCAGGAGTTGCTCTGCTGACGGTGCCCGGTAGCGGTAGGCAAAATTTTCTAAAAGGAGGGCAAGTTCTCGAAAGGGTATGGTTGACCCTGACCAAGCTTGGGTTGGCGGTTCAGCCGATGACGGCTGTGACCTTGTTCTGGATGCGGTGGTTGTGGGACGGCCAAAACGACTTTCTTCCGATGCATCAGGATCGCCTCAAACAAGTGTGGCAGGAGTACAAGGAACTATTTCCGTCGGTTGATTTTTCGACCGACGGTCATGTCATGCTCTTTCGTTTCGGCTTCAGCCTCGACATCAGACATCGAACTATCCGAAAAAAGGTTTCTGATTTTTTGGTTTAGTCCTGGGTGACCTTGAGACTGACATGCCCCCGTATGACAGGGAAATATGCCCCAGGGCGTTCAGCATGGGAGTCAAAACAGCGCATCCACAAACCGCGACGCATCAAAGGGCTGCAGGTCGTCGATGGCCTCGCCAACGCCAATGTAGTGCAGCGGTAAATTCAACTGACGACAGATGCTGATGACGATGCCGCCCTTGGCCGTGCCGTCGAGTTTGGTCAAAATCAGGCCGGTGACCCCGACGGCCTCGCTGAACATCTTGGCCTGGGAGATGGCATTCTGGCCGGTCGTGGCGTCCAGCACCAATAGGGTTTCATGGGGCGCGGCGGGCAGCTTCTTGGCGATGGTGCGCCGGATCTTCTTTAACTCTTCCATCAGGTTGACCTTGGTGTGCAGGCGGCCGGCCGTATCCACGAACACGGTATCCACGCCCCTGGCAATGGCCGCTTCGATGCTGTCATAGGCCACGGCCGCCGGGTCGGCGTTGTCTTTGTGGCGGACCAGGTCGGCGCCGGCCCTTTCCGCCCAGACGGCCAGTTGGTCGATGGCCGCGGCTCGAAAGGTATCGGCCGCGGCAATGAGGACTTTTTGACCCTGCGCTACTTTGCCGGCCGCCAATTTGCCGATGGTAGTGGTCTTTCCCACGCCATTGACGCCTACCACCATGACGACATGCGGTTTGTCGCCGGGCGCTTTTTCCGCGGCAACGGCGACATCTGCCAACAGGGCCAGAATTTCCTGTTTGAGGACCTGCCTGAGGGCTTCGGGGCCGCCGATTTTCGAGGCTTTGCGGGTGATGGCGGCCATGAGCGCCATGGCCGTCTGCACGCCGATATCCGAGGTGATCAACATCTCCTCGATCTCTTCGAGCATGTCGTCATCGATCACGCTCTTGCCGCTGAAAAGATCCTCGATGTCGGTCGTGAGAATGTCGCGTGTCTTGGCGAGTCCTTGTTTGAGACGGGCGAAGATGCCTTCTGATTCGTTTTTCTTCTTGAGCCAGTTCAGTGCCATATTGCGATGTTTTCCTAAGCGGCTTTTGCGTTGTCGTTCAGGTTGACCGAGACGACTTTGGAAATGCCTTTTTTCTCCATGGTCACGCCGAAAAGGGTTTCGGCGAATTCCATGGACTTTTTGTTGTGGGTGATCATGATGATTTGAGATTTTTCCCCGATGACGCGCATCAGGTTGTTAAAGCGCACCACGTTGGCCTCATCCAAGGGCGCGTCGATTTCATCCAGGAGGCAAAAGGAGGTCGGCCGGATCAAAAAGATGGCGAAAATGAAGGCGATGGCCGAGAGTGCTTTTTCGCCGCCTGACAACAGGCTCATGCGTGTCAGCTTCTTTCCGGGAGGATGCACCATGTACTCCACGCCGGTTTCCAGGGGTTTGTTGGGCTCGGTTAACTCCAGGCGGCCGGTACCGCCCTCGAAGAGTTTGGGGAACACCTCTTGCAATTTATGGTTGACCTGATCGAAAGTGGCCATGAAGCGCTCCTGGGTGATTCGGTTGATCTTTCGGATCACTTTATGCAGATCGTCGATGGCTTTGACCAGATCGTCGCGCTGGGTGCTCAAGAATTGAAACCGTTCCTGGAGCGCTTCATACTCTTTTATGGCGCCCAAGTTGACATCGCCGATGTTGGCGATCGAAGTGCGCAGGCGCTCCAGCTCTTTTTCCATATCGGGGATGTTTATTTGCAGTTCGGGTTGCTGGGCCAATTGCATGCGCAGCGCGGCCATGGAAATGTGGTATTTTTCCTGAACCTTACCGGCGATATTTTCATGCTTGACGCGTTTTTCCGATAGATCCAGTTCAAGCAGGCGCATCTTGTCCAATGTCTCTTCTCGCTCCGATCTTATCACGGCCTGCTTTTCGTCACTTTCCTGCAGAGCGGCATCGATGGTGCTGTACTCCGATTCGTTGGCCGACATCTCTTCTTCCAAGTGTTTCAGGGTGTCGTACAACTGCGAAAGGGTATCCATATGGCTTTCGGCCTTGGCCGCCGCCATTTGCTGTTTTTCCTGTTTCTGGGTGATCTCCATGCTTAGTTGAGCGAGTCGCGTGCGGCTGTCTTTTCGAAACTCCACCAAGCGGTTGAGGGTTTGCACGCCGTTTTCCAGTTTAGACTGAAATGCCGTTAATTGCAGCTTCATATCCACGATCCGCTGGTTGTGGGTTTCCAGTTGCTCGGTGATATCGATGAGTTCCCGCGAACTCTGCGCAGCCTGGTTTTGGAGCTGTTCAACGTCGCTGGCGATTTTTGCCAGGGCGCGATTGTATTTGCTCATTTCTTCGTCGAGATCGCTCTCTTCGCCTAAAAGCTGCTCTTGTTCCAATTGGAGAATTTCATGATGGCGTTTGGCGTTCTTCAGATCTTCGGTGATTCGGTAGAGATATTTTTCAGCGGCCATGGTTTCTTCGGCGGCTTCGTTTTTTTCCGCAAAAGCCTGCTGAAGCTGTGTATCCAACGTGCGAACCGACGCTTCCAGCGCCTGTTGCCGCGTTGTTGCTTCGGCCGCTTGTTGGTCGAGCGCGTTGGTACGGATCTCCAACGCTTTGAGTTCCTGCTTCTTGGTCAGGATGCCGGCCAGCTTTGCCGTGCTGCCGCCCACCAGGGCGCCTTGGTGGGTGACCGCATCCCCTTGCTGAGTGACAATGGTTTGTACCCGACCGTTTTTATTAAAGAGGGACAATGCCTCAGCCAGGGTGGGGACGACTGCGACATGGCCCAGCAAGGCCTCGGCAATGGGGCGGAATTTCGGCTGAACCGCCACATGCGACAACAGGCGGTTGGCCTCGGGAATATCAGCCGGGCGACTGCCGCTCAGCGGTTTTACGCCGGACATGGGCAGAAATCCGCTACGGCCTGCACCGCCGGAATGTAAAAACGCAATCGCCGCCGCTCCGGCGTCTTGATCCTGCACCAGGATATACTGCAATGCGTCACCCAGCACCGCTTCGGTGGCGGTTTCATAACCCGGCTCGGGATCAATGGCGTCCGCCAGCAGTCCAACGATGCCTTCCAGGGCGGGACTGGCGTCATTGGACGTGTCACCGGTCTGCCGGGCTTGCATCAAGGCCTTGACGCCATCTCGGTACCAGTCGAAGTTGGCGGCTGTTTTTTTCAGGGCCATTAATTCTGCGCGGGACTTGTTGCGTTCCTGCTCCGTGGTCTGAGTCAGCTTCACCTGGACGCCCAGCGCTTCTGATTGAGTCTTTAGCTGCGTTTTCAGATCATTAATCCGGGCTTCGCAGTCGACGACCACGGCCTGGGCCTGGGAAAGCTCTCGGTCAGCCTCATTTCGCGTATTTTCGGTTTGCGATACTTTTTGGGCGGACTGAAGGACTTCTTCGTCGATACGCTTGAGCCGGCGCTTGAGGTTTTCCTTGCTGCTGGAGGCGGTTTGGCAGATGTTTTTGTAGCGCGCTTCCTCCGCCACGAGTTGCATGAGGTTACTTTTATTGGTTTCGGTGGACTGGTTGAGATGCGCAAGTTGTTGCTGCAGGCTCTGGGCGCCGGTGCGCTCCGCCTCGATGGCGTCTTTCATCTGACCGATCTGGGTTTGCAGCGTGACGTTCTGGGATTCGACCTGGGCGACCTCCGTATCCATACCGGTGGTTTTTGCAGTGAGTTCGGCCTGTGCCTGGGATAGCGCGGAAGTTTCACCTGACAGCCGTTCAGCCTCTTTATTCAGATGTTCGCGTTCGTTTTCAAGGCGGTCAATGGTGCGTTGGGTGTCGAAACGGCGGGACTTTTGAGCTGCGATTTCCTTGTCCTTGTGCTCTTTTCTAAGCTTGATATCCTCTACGGCCGCGTCGATCTTCTTAAGCTGAGTCACGTGGGCCAGATCCGCATCCTTGAGTGACTTGACCATGGCCTCCGCCGTGCCGATCTGCCGGCTGAAATCATCGAAATAGTGCTGCAGCAAGCGCATGTCGATACTTTTGGCGCGGTCCTGGAATTGTTTATACCGCTCGGCCTTTTTGGCCTGGCGACGCAAGCCGGCCATCTGGCGGCCGACCTCGGTGATGATGTCATTGATGCGCAGCAAATTCTGTTCGGTGGCCTTGACCTTGCGCAAGGCTTCGTTTTTGCGGAACTTATAGCGGGTGACACCGGCAGCCTCTTCAAGAAACAAGCGCCGTTCATCCGGGCCGGCGTCGATAATGGCGCCGATGTTGCCCTGCTGAATAATGGCAAAAGTCCGGGTGCCCATGCCGCTGCCAATGAATAGGTTGTAGATGTCTTTCAGGCGGCAGGGCTGTTTGTTGATCAGGTAGGCACTTTCGCCCGAGCGGTAGAGACGCCGGGTGACGGAAATTTCGGCATAATCACGAAACTCCTCGGGCGCGTTGCCGTTGTCGTTGACCAGGGTGAGGGTCACTTCGGCCATATTGAGCGGCGGCTTGTCATGGGCACCGGAAAAAATGATGTCCTCCATGGCTTTCCCGCGCAATTGTTTGACGCTCTGTTCGCCCATAACCCAGCGAAAGGCGTCGATCACATTGCTCTTGCCGCAGCCGTTCGGCCCCACAATCGCGGAAATTCCCGATGGAAAAGAGATGCTGGCCTTGTCCAAAAAGGATTTGAACCCGATAATCTCCAACTTTTTGATCTTCATGGCAATGGCCTCCGAAATGGCCGACTGGTGAAGGTTGGGAGCGCTGCGTCGGCGCGCGGTCGGATTTTAGACGTCAATCTCCGAACGGATGCCCGCGACCAAGATGCTAAATGTTTCCTGCATATCAAGGTGTGCGCGACTTGTAAAGGGAAAAGCCCCAGGGAGGGTATGAAATTCATCCATGCTATACCATATCTGGTGCCTACTCCGAACATTCCAGTCTGATTTTTATGAACTGTTGCTTGACTTGCGGGCGAATTGACCGGTATTAACGCTTCATTCGCAGTTGCATCAAATGTTGATAGTCTTTTTTTTAAAACGTAGAGATAACCCCCAACAGTTTGAGGGAGGTCCGAGTGCCACAAACGAAACCATTCGACGTTCATTGGTTGTTGGCGCATCCCGACGCCCAACGGGCCACGTCCGCCATCAGCGAGCCGGTTAAGGCGCGCTGCACGTTCAAGCCCAGGATATGCGACGTTTTCCAGGCAGATTATACAGGGTTGACCACCAAGGAACAATTCCGTTTTGAGATCGATCCGGAGGCACGGCGCCAGTTACCAAAAATTATAAACAATAAGGTCCAGACGGTGGTCAAATTACCGTCGCCCGATGACGCTTTCGTGCAAGGATACACGCGGCCGCGTCGAATCGGCATTGTTTTTTCAGGCGGTCCGGCACCCGGCGGGCACAATGTGATCGCCGGGTTATACGATGCCGCGAAACGTGCCAACCCCGACAGCCGGCTTTTTGGATTTCTCGTCGGCCCTGACGGCATCATAGAGAACGAGTATGTGGAACTGACTGATGATCTGGTGAATGCCTACCGTAATCTGGGCGGGTTTACCATGATCAAGACAGGCCGTACCAAGATCGATACCGCCGATAAGATGGCCGCGGCCAAAGCGACGATCACGTCATTGAAACTCGACGCCCTGGTGGTGGTGGGGGGTGACGATTCCAATACCAACGCTGCTTTTCTGGCTCAGGAACTTTATTCCGATTCGGTTCAGATCATCGGTGTGCCCAAAACCATCGACGGCGACATCCAGGTGCGCGATGCTGACGGAAACATCCTGTGTGCCATGTCTTTCGGCTTTCACAGTGCGGCCAGGGCATTTGCTTCGGCCATTAGCAATTTGAGCAACGACAGCAGCTCAGATATCAAGTACTGGCACATTTGTCGTGTCATGGGTCGCGTGGCCAGCCATCTGGCGCTGGAAGTGGCGTTGCAGACCCATGCCAATCTTACCCTTATCGGTGAGGACCTGGCGGATTACGTGGACGAGCAACGCCTGGCTGCGGCCCGGGCCGCAGAAAGCGTGGACTACACGGCCTACGGCATGACCCTGCGGCATTTGTCGCGCGTCATCTGTGATGCCATTGTACGCCGTGCGGCGGTGGGTAAGAATTATGGCATCGTGGTCATTCCCGAGGGTATCCTGGAGTTCATCAATGAAATTGAAGTGTTTATCATCAAGCTGAACACCATTATCGCTCAGTACAACGCGACACACGACCAGGATTTTCATGCCAGCTTTCCCTTGTTGGAACAAAAGCTGGACTACTTGCGCCACCTGGTGCGGGATACGCCCTCCGGGCTGGCGCCCAACATTTGGAATGCGCGCGACGACGAGTTGTTCAATGACCTGCCGACCTTTTTTCAGGAAGGATTGCTTACCGAACGCGACAGCCATGGCAATTTTCAGTTTTCCCAGGTACCCACTGAAAAAGTACTTCTTGATTTGGTGAAAGACTACCTTAAAATTCTGAGGGATCAAGGAAAATACAAGATAGGCATCCATAAGCATTACTATTCCAAAATCCTGTCCCAGGATGAATTG
The DNA here is from genome assembly GCA_013041835.1 of Desulfatitalea sp. Taxonomy (GTDB): domain Bacteria; phylum Desulfobacterota; class Desulfobacteria; order Desulfobacterales; family Desulfosarcinaceae; genus Desulfatitalea. The sequence continues at coordinate 8,537 of JABDRH010000482.1, forward strand.
GATCCAGAATACTTCGGTCCAATTTTATTTCGAAATTACGGTGAAGATGAATATCTGCTCGTCAAGGAGCGTGTTATTTCACTTCGAACTTTAAAGAATGAACTCATCCAGGCCCGGGCCATCGGAAAAGATGCTCCCATTCCACCGGTCATCGAGAAGATATATAAGAAATCTGTTCCCAATTTTAAGACCCAATCTCATTTTTACGGCTACGACGGCCGGGGCACCGACCCCACGCTGTTTGATTGCACGTATACCTACAACCTTGGATTGACGGTGTTCAGTCTGATTGCCAATGGCGCCACCGGGCAGATGGCCTCCATCCGAAATTTGGAGCACGGGTTCGAGCTATGGGAGCCGATGGGGTTGCCTATTGCCCCCCTGATGCGTTTGGAAGAGCGCAAAGGAAAGTTGACCCTGGTGTTGGAGAAAAGCTTGGTGGATATCAACTCACCCGCCTTTCAAGTGGCCAAGACCTATCGGGATAAGTGGTTGGCGGCAACCTCCGGCGATGACCAATATCGTCGCCCGGGGCCGATTCGTCTGCACAGTGACAAGGAGGAGGATCGCCCTATTACCCTTTTGCTCAATGCCATTGGTCAAGGTAAATAAGGCATGGGGGTGAAT
>JABDRH010000484.1 GCA_013041835.1 Desulfatitalea sp.
GATGAAGGGTTGGACCGCATCTATCTGTATTGGCTTCTTTCCGACCGATGGTCATTGAGTATGGAAGGCTTATATGAAGCTTTCAAACAATCCATATATGACCCGGATCAATTTACTACAATGCGTACGCCACTTACCGTGGGTTACTACCACCCAAAAGGCCTTTCGTGTAAGCTGATATCAACTTACGTAAACCAAGAAGTGATTCATCAATCAAACAAGGAAAATGAGGATTTTTGGGTTTTGGACGCCTCTGTCAACTATCGCCTTCCGAAAAGGCGGGGCGTGATCACGATTGGAGCGCGAAACTTGCTCGATCAAACATTCAGATATCAGGATCATTATTTCGACTCGGAAGAACCCATTATCCCATCACTCATCCCGGAACGTACCATTTATTGCAGGATAGACATTTCAATATAGTCGATACGAAAGGAACGTTAACTATCGGTATGGGCTTAACCAGCCTTTACCACAACAAAACATGAAAGGAAAAGAGATGAAAAAGACTATTGTATGGATTATTGTCATTTGTGCATTAGCAGGAATTACATTCGTGGGTTGCCAGAATTTTGGGAGAAAACCTACTATAATGCCTTTGATAAACATTGCCATTAAATATCATAATTCTTCAATTTGTTGCAAGTACAATATGAACGACCATGGGTCAGATTATCCAATACTATTACCGTGTAACGGTTGTGACAATATACCTAATTGTAATGAGATCTCCTGCCCATGGTGACAGTAGCCAAGATGTGATTCAGGCCCAAGGGCTCGCACAAAAAAAGGATTGGGGTCAAACCTTGATCTGTGATTTTAATTGACATCCTCATCAAAAATCAGTATTAACGCTTCATGTCACGGCAATGACGAATAGAATACCCCAATGCGCTTTATCATGTAATGTCGCGCGGCAATGGTGGCCAGAACATCTATTGCAGCGACCAAGACCGTGTTCTTTTCCTATCGCTATTGGAGGAAATAACGGAGCGTTTCAATATTGAGATCCACGCCTATGTCTTGATGAGCAACCACTATCATTTGCTGGTCAGGACCCTTGAGGCGAACTTGTCCAAAGCGATGCAGTGGTTAGGGACGACTTACACACGCAGATTCAATATTTCCAATCACATGGGTGGGCATCTTTTTCAGGGACGGTTTAAGAGCATCATCGTTCAAAATGACGCTTATTTGTTACGTTTGTCGTGTTATATTCACCGCAATCCACTAAGGGCCGGCATTGTTGAAAGGCTGGCCGATTATCAATGGAGCAGTTACCTATATTACGCCTATAAGAACAAGAAGCCTCACAACTGGTTAAAGATTCAGTGTCTATTCGCTCAGTTGTCCGGAGATAATAAACATAAAGCCTACAGAACCAAGGTTCAGTATTATTCGGACGAGGGAAAGCGTATATGGGAGGATGTAAAACACGGATTAATTTACGGCAGCGAAAAATTTATCGCTGAAATCAAAGAACGATTTTTGGGCGATAACAAAAATGCCGGGCTTCCTCAGCACAATAGTATGCTGCGGAAATTTAACCCTGAAGAATTATTGGATAAAGATTCCGCGTTTTTAGAGTTTCAAATCGAATCCGCCCGCCGATCAAAAAAGATCAGTCCCTCGGATAAGGACCATCGCGATTTGCTTGTCTATTTGCTATGGCAAAGCGGCCGGTTGTCGAACCACTCCATTGGTGAATATTTCGGTTTAACCTATTCGGCAGTCAGTCGACGGGTGAAGATCATTGTTGACAGATTGTCCACAGATAGTGAACTGCTACAAAAATATGAAGGCTTAAAATCACAAATCAAGGTTTGACCCCGCTGATGACCCCGCTGAGTGTGACCCCGCTGATGGACCATATTGGAAAAAATCTTATTGCCGACAACATCATGGAGGCAATGAGGGCTGCCGGATATCGCATTACAGAGAATGACCCTTTTGAGGAAAAAGCAGCCATCATTTTTAGTGAGCGCGAGCATTCTCCGCATGTCAACCGGATACGGATGAACTGGGCAGAGATGCGTGATGTTGTCCTTGAAAACTTTCCACAAGTACTCTTACCACGCCAAGATACCGAAGCATATCTTAAACAAGTCGATGATATATTTGTAACTGATGCCTATCATTCACTTTCCATTGAAGGGTACCGTGTTAGTGAGGAGCTTATTGAACGTGTGCGCTCAGGAAACTGGGACCCCGAAACAAACCGTAAAGATAAAGAGTACGCAAATGTTTTAGCGGCTCGTGGGTACTGGCAGGCTTTTCAAGCGATGAAGAAAAGTTTGACAAAGGTTCTAAATAAAAACGCTGCAGGGATAGTTGCAAAGCAGGACCACGCCATATGGTACACAGAGCTGTTTGCCCCTAGTGTAAGTGCAGGCATCATCACTGCATCCGATCTTGCTGGTTACCGCAACCAGCCGGTCTATATACAAAAATCAATGCATGTACCGCCCCGCCACGAAGCCGTGCGCGATCTTATGCCGGCGTTTTTCACTCTATTAGAAGATGAAAAAGAGCCTGCCGCAAGGGCTGTGTTGGGGCATTTTTTCTTTGTATATATACACCCCTATATTGATGGAAACGGCCGTATGGGAAGATTTCTGATGAATGTGATGTTAGCCGATGGCGGCTATCCATGGACAGTTATTCCACTTGAAACCCGCAATGATTACATGGCCACCCTGGAAGAAGCGGGCGTAAGACGCAATATTGAACCGTTTTCCAGGTTCTTGGCTGAACTCGTTCAAAAAAGTTGAGTTTCACAACCCTGGCATTTTCTTTCGGCCATCTTTTTATGCGACATTGGGGTTATGTGTGGGTTTCGTTTTTCGTTTATGTCGAGGCGGCTCGGTGTATGCCGAGCAGACGCGCGGCATTGTCATGGCAGATCATTCGGATTTGATCCCGGTTCAAACCGGCCTGCGCCATCTCGGTAAAATACCGTTGCCCGGCGAGCAGCGGATAATCCGTGCCGAAAAGTACTTTCTCCGGCCCGGCCAGTTCCAAAGCCAGGCGATAGATATCGGGTCGGTAGAGAAAGGGCGAGGCGGCCGTGTCGAACCAGACATTGGCCAGCACATCGCCGACCTCTTTCTTCATCAGGGTGTAGAAGAAGATACCTCCGCCCCAGTGGGCCAGCACCAGGCGATTCATGGGGTACTTTTTTACCAGGGCGTAGATCTGAAGCAAGGTGTTGCTGGTCTTTCCCGGGTACGGGTGACCCACCGGCTCGTTGGTGTGCACCATCACCGGCCGGTCGTATTGGCGCGCCAGGTCCATGACGGCATCCATACCGTCAATGAACTGGCCGTCCATGTCGCCGCAATAGCAGGCCAACTCACCCACACCGGCCATACCGGCCGCAAGACAGCGCTCCACCTCCCGGGCGGACCAGGACTGCCCGGTCGCCACGCAACAAAATCCCAGCAAACGATCCGGGTAGCGGGCTATCGCTTCAAGAACGTAGTCGTTGTGGCGCCTGCACAGGTCCTCTGACTGCCAGGGAAAGCCGAACGTCACCGAAAGGTCGATCTGCTGTTCATCCATGGCCTTTACCAGGGCATCGGCACCCACCATTTTGGATTTTGGCGAAGCATAGAGCAACGCAAAAGCCGGTTCCCCCGCAAAATAAGGGTCACGGGATGCACGGATGTTTTTCGGAAAGATGTGTGTGTGAAAATCAATGGTCATCGTTAGCGTTCCTTTTCATGTTCAATCGACATTGCCATCGCTCCTTCAGGGTGCGGTGCCGGGCCTGGCGCCACGTCGCCCCAGGCAAAAACACCGCTGCCCAGCAGCCCGTCGCTAAGGTTGGCGGTTTCGATGGTCGGCTTGTGCCATACATTGACCAGGAGCATATCCAGCCCGGCTGCGGCCAGCATGGGTAAATAGGCTTGTTCCAGGGCGATCTTGCGTTCAAGCGGCATGGGACCGGAAGCCAGGTTGGACAAACCGGCGATGGTGCGCACCGGTGCACCCAGCAGGTCCGGCAAGTGCCGTAGAAGCGTCAACACCGATTGGTTGTGCCGCAAGCCGTCCTGCCACGACAGGGGCGCGATCACGGGGTCGATGATCAAGCGCTCGGGCGGCAGGCCGGCCGCGATGCATATTTCGAACAAGGAGACCGCCGCCTGCATCAGATCATCGGCGTCAACCGGCACGCGGCCGCCGGGATATAACAGATAGCCGATGATGTCGGCACCGAAGGATTTGGCCAACGGCAGGAAACGTTCGATACGATCCGGCTCGAGGGAAAAGCCGTTGACAATGGCCTTGCCGCGGCAAGCCGCCAATCCGGCGGCCATGGCATCGGCATTGGTGGTATCCAGCAAAAGCGACCCCCGGTGGACAGACCGCACCGCGTCCACCAGCAAGCGCATCCGTTCCCGCGCCTTGCGGGGCAATGGCCCGGAATTGACATCAATGGCTTGGGCGCCGGCCCGAAGGCATGAATGCACCAGGCGCCGGATCGGTTCCGGGTTCATATCCGCGACCGCCCGGGCGATGTCCGATCGCACCACATGCAGATTATCAGCGATGATGAGCATAAAGCCCTGTCTCCTTCTTCCGGTCGGGCAATACCGCCTGCGCCGGCATCCGGTGTAATTGTACACGACCACTTTATGTTCATAAAGACAGCCAGATGTCCATATGCGTTGGAATCACCATGTTGCGCCATCGAGGGAATATCAAGAGCGCCTAAAGTTTGCTTTAAGCCCTTGCGCGTTTATGGTATTGAACTGGTTTTGCGCCATGGTCGGTAGACGGCCCGTTTTCAACTCAGCTTTTTATGTGAAAGGAGTTATTGTGATCAAACTTGAAACCAGCATGGGTGACATTTTTCTGGAACTGAACGAGGAAAAGGCCCCCAAATCGGCCGCCAACTTTCTGGACTATGTCAACCGCGGCCATTACAACGGCACTATTTTCCACCGGGTCATCGACGGTTTCATGATCCAGGGCGGCGGCATGACCGCCGATATGGGAGAAAAAGGTAGCGGCGCGCCCATCGAAAACGAGGCCGACAATGGGCTGACCAACGACCCTTACACCGTGGCCATGGCCCGCACATCAGACCCCCACAGCGCCACGGCCCAGTTCTTTATCAATGTGAAGAAAAACGACTTTTTGAACCACAAGGCCAAAAATGAAGCCGGCTGGGGCTATGCGGTATTCGGC
>JABDRH010000485.1 GCA_013041835.1 Desulfatitalea sp.
GGTTTCCACGTTCATTCTTATGTTAGAAGAGTTCGACATTGTCAGCCCAGGCGCCATCCGACGGATCTGCCGATGTCCCATCGTTTAATGCTTTCGGTCTTTTGCCGTCTTGCCTCTTGCCCTTCATTGAAGATGCTTGTTTCATCGCGCTTTTGTGGGCTTCCAGCTCGCGTTGCATCGTGTATCGCTGTTTGATGTTTTTTTCTTCTTTCTTCCAGTCGTCGGGCACATCATCGGCAAAGGTCTGCAGCAGGGCGTCAATATGGTCCAGGCCATCCAGGTAGCGGTTGAAGCGGTCCAGCATGTCGTCGAAAAAACCGATTCGGCTGCGAACTTGCGTGATTTTTTGCTGGAGTTGCCGGCCCATGTCCACGGCGCTTTCCGACTGGGTCCGAAATTCGGTGCAGGCGATGGAAAAGTTGTCGATGCCCGCGCGCAGGGCCGTGCCGGCGTTGTCCACATCCGTGGCATCGGAACGTATGGATTCATCCATGGTTTCCGAGGCCGACGCGATGTCCTGCATGATATCGGTGACCGACTGGATGGTGGTGTTGGATTGCTCGGCCAACTCTTTCATTTCGTTCACGATAGCCTCGATGGCCTTGCCGGTGTCGCCCAGGCGCGTGGATTTGATGACGGCATTGAGGGCCTTGAGGTGAATATCGAAGTTGATGTCCCGCACATGGTCGATGTGCTGCGCCATGCGGGCGATGGTTTGGCCGGTCTGCTCGCGCGCCGCGGATAGCTGGCGAATGTCTTCAACGCCTTCGTCAAAGAGACTGATCAATTGTTCCAGCGCTTGTCGCAGCACGGCTACCGGATGGCGGTTGTGGGATATGTCGAACTGACATATCGATCCGCCGCTGGTAAGGTCGAATCCTTCGGGTTGGGCCACGGCCTGAACGGCCGAAAGCAGCTCGTTCAAGGCTTCCGAGCTTTGCCTGCCCGTATCGGCTACATCTTCCCGGATGATCTGAAGTTGTGTGCGCTGCAGGCGATTGATACCGTATACTCTGCCGTAGACCGCCCGCAAGGCCGATGAGGGCAGTTCGATGGCAGTGGAGGTGGTGATGATGTCCACGGCTTCTTCAATGGCCGACCGGATGTGGGCCACGCGCTGGGAGATGTTGTCGTGGATCTGAATGCCCACCACCAGGCGTCCAACCTGCTCGCTGATTTCCTGGGATTTTTCGCTGATGCCATCCAGTACCTGCATGGTCAGCCGCATCAGGTTTTCCACTTCGTGCAGCGCGTGTTGAACGGTCCTTTCGGCCGAGTCGATCAGTCCCACAAGATGCTGCATGCGAGACGAGATGTCGCTTTGAATCGATTCCAGATTGTGTTGGGCCGTGGTCGTATCGTTGCTCACATTGGCGGCCACGGTAAACACCGTCTGGGCCAGTTGGGTGATCTCTTCGGCCAGCGCCTGGAACATGGCCTTGGCTTCATCGGTGCGAGCGCTTTCGATGCTGATGTTCAGCCCGACCATTTTCAGGTTTTTGGCCACCTGTTTGAAGCTGTTGTTCTGTTTACTCAAGCCCAACAGGTCGGCCTGGATGGTCTTGAGCCCTTCCAGATCCTCGGCCAGTTTTTCACGACGAAGGTTGAGTTCGTGGATGGCATTGGCGGCATGGGTCTGAATGGTGCCCAGCGCGCCGCTGATGGTCTGATCCTTGTCCACGGCGAGGATGTCGACAACCATGCGGGTGAGCGTGTTCGACTCGGCCTGGATGGTTTGCAGCGCGCTGCCCAGGTTGAGAAAATCGGCTTCGGTGCCGGCACATATCTCCTTGAGTCCGGCAGCACTGTCTTTCAATTGATTGACCAACGCCGCCCCGTCAAGCAATGCGGCCTCGGCGGGACCGGCCCGGGACTGATCCGGTGCTTCGTCCGGATGCGTTTCGCTTTGTGCTGTGGCGGCGGACCTTCGCCACGGTTGACACCGACGCATCAAATCCCAAACGCGCCCTAACAGTCCCGGTGTTTCGGCGTGCTTTACAAGTTGAGGCGAAGCAATAATGCTCATTTTGTCTTAAAACCTTTCAAACTCGCCATCCAGATCATCTTCACCTCCCGGGCTGCCCATATGCAAGTGGATGCCGGGAGCGGGCGTCTGCTTGGCCAAGTGGTGGTCATGGCCGTTGCCCGCAATTTTGTCTTTGCGTGGAGACAATTGATCCGATTGGGCTTTGACCGTTTTTGGAGGACCCGATGGTATCTTTTGGACCTTTTGCTCGCGCCCTGCGTCGCGTGTATCGATTTTAAAGAAGGCAATGGTGTTCTGCAACACATCGGCCTGGCTGGAGAGTTCTTCGGCTGTAGAGGCCATCTCTTCGCTGGCCGAGGCATTTTGCTGAATCACCTGATCGAGCTGCTGAATGGCCCGGTTGACTTGATCGGCACCGGTGTTTTGCTCATTGCTGGCCGCGTTGATTTCCTGCACCAGTTCGGCCGTTCGCTGGATGTCGGGTACGATCTTTTGGAGCATTTCTCCCGCCCGTTCGGCGACCTCCACGCTGGATTTAGACAGATCGCTGATTTCGCCGGCCGCCTGTTGGCTGCGTTCGGCCAGCTTGCGCACCTCCGAAGCCACAACGGCAAAGCCTTTGCCATGTTCACCGGCCCGGGCCGCCTCAATGGCGGCGTTGAGGGCCAGTAAATCCGTCTGGCGGGCGATCTCTTCGATGATGGAGATTTTCTGGGCAATATCTTTCATGGCCACCACCGTGCGGGATACGGCCTCGCCGCCTTGTTGGGCATCCTCGGCCGATTTGATGGCGATCTTTTCCGTCTGCTGGGCGTTGTCGGCATTTTGCTTGATATTGGCGGCCATCTGCTCCATGGAAGAAGAAGCCTCCTCGGCCGAAGCCGCTTGCTCGGTGGCTCCCTGGCTCATCTGCTCGGAACTTGCGCTGAGCTGCTGACTGCCAGAAGCCACGTTTCCGGCTGCCGTTCTGACTTGGGCGACAATGCCGGACAGCTTCTGGGTCATATCCTTCAGGGTCCGGGCCAACTGTCCCACCTCATCTTTCTGATTCACGTCGATGGTGGCCATCAGATCTCCGCTGGCCACGCTGGACGCAAACGCCACGCTCTTTTTTATGGGGCGCACGATGCCCCGGGCGATGACAAAGGCCAGGACAACGCCCACCACAATGGCTAAAATACTGAAGATCGTCACCCCCGAACGTGTCTTGACGGCCGCGGTGAGCATCTGATCGTTGCTCATGACATGCTGCTTGGCTTCGGTCCGGATGCGTCCCAGAAAGTCCTGGACGGCGTTCAGGGCCGACACCGTTTGGCGGGCGTAGACATCGTTGGCGGCCCGCAGTCCTTTGATCTTGGCATCGTGCCAGGCGATGATGTTGTCGATTTTTTCCAAGCACTCGTAGGTCAGCGGCTTGGTGTTGCTCATGTAGAAAGCGCGTGCCTTATCCCGTTCTCCCCGGGCCAGCAGTGTTTGAATGGTTGCGGCGCTGGCATGCAATTGTTCGTGGGGCAGCGCCAGCGCGTCCCATAGCCCGGCAAAGGCCGGTTCTTTCTGCATCAGGGCCCGCGTTTCCGGCGCGTCCATCCATTGGCCCAAACTGCAGCGCCTGGGGTCGAATTCCACGTCGATTTGATCCAGGGAGCGGTCCACGAAGACATCCTTGACCCGGTGCAGCCAGAGCAGGTGGTCGGTCTTCTTTTCCCGCAGAAAGGTGCCTAGGTCGAGGTCCGCGGGTTGATACAACCGACCGATTTCCTTTGCCGACGCATGCAGCCGGTGATGCGGTTCCTCGATTTCTTTGAGCAGCGGCGCCAGGGAAGGCACCAGCGCCTCGGCCGCTTTGCGACCATCGCCGTAGAGCCATTGGCCGAAGCCGCATTTGTGGTCGTCGGTTTCCAACTGCAGCGTGGTGACGTTGTCATCGGTCAGCAGGGCATTGAGCTGGCCGACCCAGTTGAGATGATCCACCTCTTTTTGGGCCAGCAAGGCATCGAGCTGGTTGCCGCTGATCACTTCTTCGGCATCATCCACGATGTGGTTGATGCCCACAAAAGACCACCCGGCCACCACCGCCAACAAAAGCAATACACTGCCGAATCCTACCGCGAACTTCTTGCCGATATTAATATTTTTCCAATTCATGGGGTCTGTTTGCCTCCCTTATGATCCGTATCGTGCCCATGCATTCGAATCCCGCATTCCGGGGTTGGTTCTTGTTAGGCGCATCCACGGCCACGAGCCGAGCCTGTTCGGACATCCATAATCTCGACCTTTGGTCTATAATTCTTTAGGAAAGATTTATGATCTGCCTTGAGGGTGCCGTGGCCGAAAATCGAGAAAAAACGTTTGAATCCGAGATGGATGCGACTATTTGTGGATGGACACGAACCTAAGGGCTCGCGCAAAAATAACGTCACATTTTTATGCGCCGATCCATCTCACCCGGCTGCGTTACAAAAATACAGAATATCTCGATATTCTTTAATTTTTGTGCCTTGCCGGGTGAGCGCCTCGACACC
>JABDRH010000486.1 GCA_013041835.1 Desulfatitalea sp.
GTTCACCAGAATATCGATTCTGCCGAAAGCTTCAAGCGCTTTCTTTACAACTTTCTCTGCATCTGCAAATGAAGCGATGTCCGCCTGCAATGCCAGCGCTTTGCGGCCCATCTTTTCAATCTGCCCCACGAGCTTTTGGGCCTCGGCCTCTGATTTGCGGTACAGCAAACATACATTGGCGCCTTGCTTGGCGAAAGTCAGCGACGTCGTCGCGCCAATTCCCTGGGAGCCTCCGGTGATGATGGCGTTTTTACCATTTAACAGCATATGATCTCCTCATTTTGAAAAACCGGAGCTCATGTCTCTTGGCCCCGACAAATACAAAAGAAAGTCGCATTTTGTATCTGTGGTGATCCGGGTGAGTTGAGCTCCGATTGATCGTGTTTCTATTTCGTTAAGCGTTACGTTTTGGGTTTTGCAAGCGTCGCCGCTATGAATTCTTCATCAAAGGCATCGCCCGCGGCCTGCCGTCTGCGGTACTCGATGAAATCGATTTCGCCCTGCCCCGTGATCTTCTTCGTGTTGAATGCGTTGAAGCCGAGATACGCCTCGGTGGCCATGTTGGCCGCCAGCCAGTGCCGGTTGATCACCTTGGCCTGATCCCAGAAAAACTTCTTCTTCAGGCGAATCCCTTCGATGCTTTTGATGGCGCAGCCGGTGAACAGGTTCGTGAAGGTCCACAGAATCTTGTCCAATTCGGCGTCGAGCCGTTCAAAGTCGATCGTGGCGGTCTTGAGGTATTCGCGCGCCTCCTTGGCTTCGGCGCCGGTCTTGTATTCACCGAACACGATCTCGCCGTCATTGACGTATTGATCGATGATCACCCCTGGGTTTTTCACCCACTTGCCGCCATCCTTGATCACCGGTACGCATTTTGAAATCAGCCCAAGATGCTTCATTTTGTAAGCGCTCCACAGCTCACAGGAGACGCAGTTCCACATGGCCAGCTCCATGGGAAGCATCCACGGCAGAAAGTCCGTGCTTCCCCCGTCGGGCGCGGAGCCGTGACGCGCGCCGGCCTGACCGAAAATGGCAAGGTCGCTTGAAATCGTCAAATCACAGGCCATGCCGATTTCCTGCCCGCCGGCCACCCGCATGCCGTTGACCCGGCAGATAGTAGGTTTTTTGCAGCTCAGGATGGCATCCACCATTGCGTTGAACAGGTCCATGTAAAGACCGTATTCGTTCGGGCGCTTGCTGTAGTATTCGGCATATTCCTTGGTGTTGCCTCCCGTGCAGAACGCCTTGTCGCCCACGGCGGTGAACACGGCGCCCACCACCGAGCTATCCGCGGAGGCGCGCTGAAATCCGGCGATGACCGCTTTGACCATTTCGGTGGTGTAGGAGTTGTACTGCTTCGGGTTGTTCAGGGTGATCCATGCGCTGTAGAGCCCGTCCACGGCCTTGCCGGCCGCATCGAGAATGGGTTTTTTCTCAAATATCACGCCGGGGGCTTGATCGGAGAACAGCTCTTGGCTCCACAAATAATGGTCCTTTTTTTCATTGTCCCGGGGGATCCAACTTAAATCCGTCATTTGAACGCTCCTTGTTTTCGTCGCTTATATGATCACTGATTGGGCACCATGACCGGCCGCTTATTCAGTTTATGGCCGTGGGCCATTTCCAGCACGTCGTTGATCTCATCCAGGGGATAGGTTTCGACAAACGGGCCGATTTTGACCTTGTCCTCGAGCACGAGTTTCAGGACGTCCGGATAATATTGGGGAATGCAGCCCCAGCTTCCGCGGGCGGTGGCATGGAATGCCATCAGGTTGGACAACCGAATATCCACGGTATTCATGGTAAAGCCCACCACCTGGAGACAGGCCCCGAAGGTGAGCAGCCCGAAGGCGGTCTGCTGACCGGGAGCGGTGCCGGAGGTTTCAAAAATCTTCCACTCGGTTCTGCGCCGTCCTTTCTCCTTGACGAAGGCGGAGACGGCCTTGCGAAGCGCTTTAAAGGGCATCTCCTTTGAATTGAAGGTGGTATCGACATAGGGCGAAATGGCTTCGAGCTTTTCCGGATCGACATCGATGGCAATCACCGTCGCACCGAACGTCTTGGCGATCTGGGCGCCGAATCCGCCCACGCCGCCCACACCGACGAAAATGGCCGTATCCAGCTCGGAAAGACCGGATTCCACGATGGACTGATACGGGGTGGTCAGCGCATCGGCAATGACGGACAGTTCGGCCAGCGAAATGCCGGACTTGCCCTCGGGCCTGCCGTCCGCTGCCATCGGCACCTTGCACAACTGGGCCGCCGGAACGACGATGTGACTGGCAAAGCCGCCCTGAATATCATTGCCGGGCATTTTCTGCGTCGCGCAGATATTGCCCTTGCCCCGGTCGCACACGTCACATTGCCCGCACGGCATGACCGCCGGTACGATGACCGCCTTTGCCGCCCACGCTTCCGCGCCCGGTCCCGTGGCCTCGACGGTGCCGCTGATTTCATGCCCGAGGGTCAGGGGAAGCGGTGTCTTGGTTCGAACGCCGTCGTACAAAAATCCCAAATCCGTATGGCAGACGCCGCAACCGGCCACCTTCAAAAGGACTTCGCCCCGGCCCGGTTCCGGCACGGGCGCCTGGGTGCGGCTCAACGGTTGATTCACTTCAGTCATTTGCCAGGATATCATGCTCATTGGGTTGTCTCCCTCCACGCTGTTATTTGTTCTTCCACACCGCCCGCCGCTTCTCTTCAAAACTTTGGATGCCTTCGAGCGTGTCTTCCGTTCTCATGAGGGTGTTGAGAAAAAGGTCGCTCACCCCCGCGAGCGCATCCGTAAAGCGCATCCCCAAATGGCTTTTGACCGCTCGTTTGTTCAGCCGGATGATCAGCGGGCTGCAGTGGCCGATTTCTTTGATCATTTCCTGCACGGCGCCGGAGAAATCGTTCTCATCCGCCACGTGCGACACCAGCCCCATGGTCAGGGCCTGCCGGGCGGTATATCTTTTCCCGGTGGTGCAAATTTCGATGGATTTTGAAGGGCCCACCAACTGGGGCAGGCGGATGGCCGCGTAGGGCGGGAAGAAACCCAGTTTGATTTCCGGCTGCCCGAAGACCGCTTTTTCAGACGCGATGATGATGTCGCAGGCAATGGCCACCTCCATGCCGCCGCCTAGACATGCGCCGTGGACCGCGGCGATGGTGGGCACCTCGAGTCGATCCATCAGCTCGAATATCCGGTTGAAGGTGCCGATCATCTCATCCACCATATCAGGCTTGTGGTCGCCGACTTCCACACCGGCGCACCAGCTCGGTCCTTCGGCCTGGAGCACGAGGCATTTCAGGGCGGCATCCCCCGTCAGCTCCTCGAGTTTGCCGTTGAGCTCTTTCATCATATTGATGTCCAGCACATTGTGCTTCGGCCGGTTGAGGGTAATCTTTGCGACGCCATCAGTGTTTTCAAAGGTCAAATATTTAAGTTCCGCCATGTTTCCCCGTCCTTGGGTTGAAAGTGGGTGTCCATTCAAAAGTCAGGAATTTGACGATGTCGTCCCCTTGATGGATTGAAATATATCCTTTCCGGAACATGGGGACCGATC
>JABDRH010000201.1 GCA_013041835.1 Desulfatitalea sp.
CGCCGAGCAACCCGTTCGGCACTTCGACCACGGTGGGCCCGTCCCGCTGCAGGTCAAGATCGAAAAGGACATACATGGTCGAGGTGTTCGCGGTGAGGTAGAGCGACTTTGAGTCCATCAGTTTGTCGAAGATGAGCACCTCGTTCAACTCATCTGCCCCTGCGGCATGGAATCCGTCGATCAGGGCCTTAAGGGAGGCGCCCGGCATGCCCTTTAGGAAGGTGTCCACCGCGCGCATCGTATCCAAGTAATCGTAAACCTTATCCGCTGTATCCGGCAGTGCAGCGCCGTTCATGAATGCGAGGGTGCCGATGGATGTTTTGACCTTATTCGGGGTGCTGATGGAATCGAGAACCTCCTTAGACACTTGGGCGATAGCGGTTACGCTGACGCAGAATGCCGCAACGACCACGAGTGTTGCGAATGACAATTTTTTTTCATTGTGATGGACTCCTTTCATCTGCTATCGAGGAAAAAGCAGGGTGAACTGAAAGCGCGCTCCGAAACCTTCGGGGCCGCCGTCGAGGCTTTCCAGCCAGTAGCGCAGACCGCCGCCGATGCTTACCAACTGGCCACCCAGTTTGACCACTTTGGTCACAGTGGCGTTAATGGGAATGCTCCACTTATTAGCTTCCCAGTCATAGGTCGACTCGATATTCAGCCCAATGGTCGCAGCGCCTTGGGTGGTCAGTGCCAAAAATGGTTGAAGGTAGGTGGCGTTGATATCCTGCCTGTCGTTATCTCCGGCCACGGACCAGATATGGTTGGTCAAGGCGCCATAAGTCCATGGGCCGACCTGCTTGAGCGCCACGGCCGTGGGACCTATCCCCCATTTCTCGGCGCCGAGCAAGTTATCGGTGGCGGTTGGTAGCAAAAACACAGGACCGGCCCCCCAAATCCAGCCGCCGGCCGCAGGCTTCACCGGCGAGAAAAATAGACTTTGAACTATATCTCCAAGGCCGGATTGGCTGCCTTCGCCGAGAAAGACATCGTCCTGGTAGATCAACGGCAGAATGGACCGGGAAATAACATTCCACTCTTCATTCAGCGAAACAGGAATAACCGGCTGGATGTTCAATACATAGCATTCGCCGTCATCGTCTGGCCCGATTTCTTGATTGTAGTTAAGCTGCAAGGGAACGCTGATCAGAGAAGCAATGGGGTTGGCCAACTGTTTGGCCAAATCCTCTTTACTCTGGGCAATTGTCGTGGGGGCTTTTATCAAAAAGGTGAAGCCGATCCAAAAAGCCGCATGCAAAATAGCTGAATTCTTGAACAAACACTTCATATTCATCTACGAATTCTTTTATATCAGGCAGGTTTCGGCGTGGCGGTGAAGGAACCACCGCCTTCGGCGGTCTTTCCATCTTGCCAGTCGGTACTATTTCACGATTTGAGGATCTCCCGGCCGCCAGGTCTTGTCATAGAATGGTTGCAGCGGGCCGTAGAGTCGAAAAATAACGTTCCAGCCCTTGCCCGGCACGGTCTGCAACCAGTTGTTTTCCATGCCCTTGGGAGGCTCCGGGGCGAAGTAAATATCAAAGGAGCCGTCCTCGTTCTGCTTCAGCGCTTTCTTCAAACTATCGATCCCGGGAAAGCGCTGATCCGTCTGCAGCATGGATCGGGTCTGGTTGTCGTAAATGGTGAACGACCAGAGGTCCTTGGCCGGCGCGTTTGGCGGCACATGAATCTTGTAGGTTTTGCTGCCATTCAGGGCGTTGCCGTCCTTATCCAGGTAGGCAATGGCGTATTGCGAGCCTTTGCCGACATTCTTGATGGCCATGGCCGGGGTGATACCGGTGGCGTAAAAATGCATATAAATACGGGAACCTATAAGCCGCGCGCCGTCGATCAGGAAGTCGTAGCGCCCCTGGATAAAGGGGGTGGTCCAGACTCCTTGGCCGGGGTAGAGGTACTGGCGTCGATCGCGTGGACGAGCCGTCAGGGCACGAGCCGTTACAGCCCCCACATTGGCCGCTTCGGTGAGGATCTGCTTCATGCGCGCATCCGGCGCGAACGGTTTTCCCTTTTCGATACCGATGGAGGCCAGTATGCCACGAATTTCAGGGTCGAAACCCTGAATCGGTTCGCGCTGAATCACCGCATTTAATTCTTCCCAGAAACCAAAATCCATACGGTGAATGGTGTTGTGGAATTTGCCGGAGACATTGACAAAGTTCATCTTTGGGGGATTATCTCTTTGGGAGAGTGGGTACAAGCGAAAGTTTTTTTTCGTGGCTTCAATGGCCGATTTCGTCGAACCATTCACTTGAAAACCGCGCCACAACACCCAGTTGCCGAATGTATTGCTTTTTGCGACAAAATACCCGTCGGGAATCTCGCCTTGGTAACCGGGCGGAATGATCAGGAATTTGCCGCCTTTGCCTTTGTCGGGTCCGGCATTGCCGATATCGACCACATATTGAAACCAAGCGTCGTTGATAAATCCCAACACATTCGGCGGCGTTTCGATTACCACCGGTTCATCGCCAAGCTCCAACCAGATTCCCATATAGATCGAAAATGTGTTCGGCGTCAGCCACAAGGCTTTAGAATCCATCAGATCTTCAAACAGAATAACGGTTTTGTTGGTGGGACCGAAGCCAAGCATCCCTGTCCGCATGGCATCCAGCGATGCCACCTGCAATGTCGATAGATAGGCCTGGGTGGCGCGTTGAATATCAAGATTGTCGTAGACCTTCTGCGTCGTGGCCTGATCCGGCACCCGGCGTGTCGAACCCGGCAGTGGCTTCAACTTTTCCGTTGAGTGTTTCCTGCGCGTTGATTGCATACAGAACCTTCTGAATATGGTGTATGCCTGTTATTTGCAGCCAGTTGTGCCGCGGTAGTGATATCTCCTGCTGCCAGAGCGTAATGGAGGGCTTCGTCGATCAGTTTGTTGCCGGAAAACCAGCGGCTGGCCCGCGTTTTGAGTGCGGAGATCTCCTCGGCGGTGAATCGCAGTGATGCGAAATTCGGTCATCCGTCCCCTTGCACGCAAACTCGCAAGGGGCAGCGATGGATCGAGCCGTGTCGAAAGCACCAGATACAACGGACCCGGGGCGTGCTGCAAAAGTCCGGCGATAAAGTCGTGGATGGCTTTATCGTTTATGGTATGATAATCGTCTATCACCAGAATAAACAAGGTGCTGTCGATTTTATCCAGTTCATTCACCAAGCCGTGAGTTAGGATGGGCAGCGGCGGTAATTTGGATGCATCCAGCAAGGCTTTGGTCTTGTGACAAGAATCGGGAAATTGTTTCTGCACGGCGGCCAGAAAATAGGAGAGAAATTGTCGCAGATCATTATCGTTTTCGTCTAGGGAAACCCATCCACTGGAATAATCACACGATTCCAGCCAGGCGCTCAAAAGGGTGGTCTTACCGTAACCTGCCGGCGCCGAGATGAGGGTCAGCGGCCTGTGCAGGTTTTCTTCGAGACGATCCAACAAGCGTTGCCGCAGCAGATGATCCTTGCCCAACCTTGGCCGGTGTAGCTTCGTGGCAAGTAAATCTGTCTTTCTGGTTGTCATGGAATCTCAACCTGCATAGTGCTTTGTCTTTGAATTGGATCTCAGAAAAAATAACATTTGGCTGCGACTTTATTTTCCTTATAACGTGGTGACTATTTTTATAAAAGCCGATAATAGGCTGATAGTGATAGCGCTATCACATCTTGAATTGTGAATTAGTCTTGACAGCCGCTCCTCAATCC
>JABDRH010000493.1 GCA_013041835.1 Desulfatitalea sp.
GCCGAAGACCAATCGGCGATCTTCACCCTGCTTTTGGGCACCATCTCAGGCATGGGGCCCTTGGGCTGCGGAAATTTGTCCGCGTTCACTTCGCGGCACGCCTCTACGCACGCTTCGCACGCAATGCATTTTCGCAAATCCAGCATCGTGCACCACTCGTTTGGTCCGGCACCCAAAGCGGATGCCGGAAGGCCCGCCGAGGCCATGGCCCCGGCGGTCCATATCCCGGCTTTCAGAAACGATCGTCTTGAAATGGTATTTGACATAACGGATCCTCGTGCATGAAGTTGTAAGGAGTGTACACCAATCATTGAAGAGAATTCAATGCGGGATGTATATCCGCGCAGGCCCTTGCATCAGGGAGAATGGCCATCAACGACACCATTTCCAGCATCGTGCCGCAATGCCCATTTCTCGAACATGCGCACAATACCGGCGCCATGAACGTTACAAACTTGCGCCGAAGCCTTCGATCGTATAAATAATTCATGTGCCGGCGAACCCGATCGGAGCGTTCCCCCACCCATCAAAATGTCGGGCAGATGTTTCCGCACCGATACCCACCGAGGTGATACCATGGACGAAAAGCAAGATACAGGGTCAGAGCGAACCGCCGCCCCACGTCAGACCGATACTTTGGTGCACCATCAGGCGCAAGTTGACCAGCTTAAACACGCGCTTCGGGAGGCGGAGGATAAGTATCGGAAATTGGTTGAAAATGCCAATGATGCGATCTTCGTCCTACAGGACGATCACATCCGCTTTGCCAATCCCAAAGCCCTTGCCCTGGGCGACATGCTGGCCGAAGACCTGGACAAGGTGCCCTTCACGGCCTATCTGCACCCCGAGGAGCGCGACCTGGTGGTGCAACGCCATACCAAGCGTTTAAAAGGAGAAAAGATTCTCAACATGTATCCCTTGCGTATCGTTACGCGAAAAGGTGATGTATTTTGGGGCGAAGTCAACGCCGTGCGCATCGAATGGGAGGGACGGCCCGCTACCTTGAACATTATTCGGGATATCACCTCCCAGAAGATCATCGAACAGCACTATTTTCATAACGAAAGCCTCGCTACCCTGCGTACGTTGTCAGGGGGCATGGCTCACTCCATCAACAACCTGCTCATGGGCATCCAGGGCCGGGTGTCGCTGCTTTACCGCTGCATGCCGCCGAACGAGGACTCGCTGGAACATCTTAAGGGCATCGAGGCTTGTGTGGCCGATGCCGCAAGGCTCACCAAACAGATGCTCGGCTTTGCCCAATCGGGAAAATACAACGTGACCCGTGTGGCTATGAACACGGTCATCGAGGAGGTCGTCCGGGCCATTGCCCGCGACCAACGGCGCATCCAGGTGACACAAGGGCTACAGACCGATCTATGGATGATCGAAGCCGACCGGCTTCAATTGGAGCAAGTGGTCATGAATATCCTGCTCAATGCGCAGGAGGCAATTCCGGGCGAGGGGCGAATCACGATTAAGAGTGAAAACTTCGAACTGACCGAGGGCCGCGACCATTGCCGTGCGATGCGCACCGGCCGCTGCGTCAAGATGACCGTGCGCGACACGGGCATGGGCATGGATGAAGGTGTGCGCAGGCGTGCATTCGAGCCATTTTTCACCACCAAGGGCATTGGCAAACATCGGGGGCTTGGCCTGTCCAGCGCCTACGGCATCATCGCCAACCACGACGGCCTGATCGATGTGGACAGCAATCCCGATAAGGGGACCATCGTGTCGATCTACCTGCCGGCCGTGGACGCTTAGCCCCAATGTCGCATAAAAAAGCCGGCCGATATGGCGCTGTTGCCCATTGAATGATATGGAATGCGGGTTAGCATACCCATCGGATCAATTCATACAAAGGCAGTGACCCATGTCCGTACAACCTACTGAAAACTATCAATTTGAAACCGGTGTCTACCGGCCGCCCAGCGAGGGTGGCAGCTTTTCGTTGCTGGTTCGCTTCACGCGCAACTGCCCGTGGAATCGTTGCGGATTTTGCGCCATGTATAAAACTGAAAAGTTCCAACTGCGCCCGGTGCCGGAGATCAAGGCCGATATCGATGCCATTGCCGCGCTGTGCAACGCGCTGACGGACAGTGACGGCCGGGTCTGCCAAGACGCCGCCGTGCGCCTGATCAGCCGCCGGCCGGCCCTGAACAACCATCCCGGCTTTGCCATGGTGTACCACTGGTTGCATGCAGGGGGCAAAACCGCCTTTGTGCAGGATGCCAACAGCATGATTATGCCCACCGACGCGTTGGTGGAAGCGCTCGGTCACCTACGCCACACCTTTGCCTCCATCGTACGCGTCACCTCGTACGCCCGTTCCAAGACCATCGCTCAGAAAAGCCCGGATGAGCTCGTCGCCATTCACCAGGCGGGCCTGGACCGGCTGCACGTGGGGCTGGAAAGCGGTGATGCGGATTTGCTCAAACACATCAAAAAGGGCGTTACCCCCGAAAATCACATTAAGGGCGGCCAAATGGCCATGGCCGCCGGATTTCAGCTTTCCGAATACTGGATGCCTGGGCTCGGCGGCCGGCAGATGTGGGAGCAACATGCCCGCAACACGGCCTTGGTGCTCAATCAGATCAATCCCCACTTCATCCGCTCGCGGCCTTTGAACACGGTTCCCGGCACCCCCCTATGCGACGATGAAGCCGCCGGCCGCTTGACCATGCTTACAGCCCACGAGCAATTGCGCGAACTCAAGCTGATGATTCAAACCCTTGAAGTAACCTCGCGGGTCTGCTTCGATCACGCCGCCAACTACTGGACCGACCGCCGGGGCAACCTGCTTTTTACGCACAGCTACGAAGGCTACAAATTCCCCGAAGAAAAGCCCAAGGTGCTCGAGCGTATCGAACAGGGGCTGCTGACGGACAACCACCGGCCGTCACGGTTGCTTTTATAGCCATGATCCTCTACGATCCCGCCGGCACTGTCAGCATGGAACCTTTTGGCATCCGGATTCCGATACGCGACAGTCGCGCGACCCGAACTTTTGCGGCCCTGGCCGCCGAGGCGCATTTGGGTCCCTTGGTGCATCACTGGCACCACAAGACGATCGGTGAGCAGATAGATCGAAAGGATCTGCTGCGGGTTCACACCGCCGATTATGTGGCGCGCCTTTACTCGGATGGGTTGGAAGCCGAGCTGCTCAGCACCTTTGAACTGATTGACGACCAGGGTCGCTATCATCGCTATGCCCCGGACCAGGCCGACAAGCCTTTGTTTGAGCTGTTCGAGGGCATTGTGCACAAGGTGGCCGGTTCGGTGCAATGCGCTCGCCTGGCGTTGAATCACGGCTTTTGCTTTTACTTTTCGGGCGGCATGCACCATGCTTACCAAGACCACGGCAGCGGTTTTTGTCTGGTGAACGATGTGCTGATCGCTGCCCGCAAAGTTCAGGCCGAGGGCTTGGTCCGCAAGGTCTGGATCATCGATGCCGACGCCCACAAAGGCGACGGCACCGCGGCCATTGCCCAAGGCGATGCCACCATCACGACCCTGAGCATCCACATGGCCAGCGGCTGGCCACTGGACGGTCCGTTGCTGCTGACCGACGGCCGGCCCAATCCGGTTTTCACGCCCAGCGACATCGATATTCCCATTGCCTCGGGAGAAGAGTTCCGGTATCTGGCGCGCCTGGAACAAGGATTACGCCAATTGGACCGTAGCGGCCGCCCGCAATTGGCCATTGTTCTGGCCGGCGCCGATCCCTATGAATTGGACGAACTGCCGTCCAGTGCCGGCCTGCGCCTGTCGTTGCCCCAAATGTTGGCCCGGGATCAACTCATCTACACCTTCCTGCGCGATCGCAACATCCCGGCCGCCTTCTTAATGGCCGGTGGTTACGGCGACCATGTTTGGCAGGTGTACGCCCAGTTTCTCTCCTGGGCGTTGAAACGAATCCACTGAACACCGGCAGAGATGAAAGCGGGTGGGGGCAGAAAACCGCTTGCCAACTCCCGAGCCAATTATTTATAAATAGAGTTCATTGGGTTGCCCTTGCCCGCTATGGCATTCATTGACCTTCCGCAGTTTCGTTTTCACCTATCATCCATTCGACCGTTCTTGGGGTTGCCGGATAACGCCCATGGGGGCATCGCCTCTCCAACAACAGGGGGTGTATCAAATGGCCGACCAAACGACGTCCTTTCATGAGCAATTGATCAACGCGATCCCCGTGCCCCTTTTTTTCAAGGATCGCCAGGGCCGCTTCATGGGATTCAATGCGGCCTTCGCGTCTTTTATCGGTCGCCCGCGCGAAACACTCATCGGTAAAACCGCCTTCGACCTTGTTCCGGCGGACGTGGCCGAGATCTATCTGGCCAAGGACGAAGAGCTCTTTGCCAACGGCGGCGTACAGCAATACGAAGCCCAACTCAAAAACGCCCGCGGCGACCTGCACGATGTCATCTTCAGAAAGGCGGTTTTTCATAACCAGACAGGTGAAATCGACGGGCTTGTGGGAATCCTTCTAGATATCACCGGGCAAAAACAAGCTGAACTTGAGATCGCCGCCGGCAGGGAAAGGCTGCGCCGGGTGATCGATACCTCCAAAAATTGTGTGGCCGTCAAGGATGAACATGGTCGTTACCTGCTGGCCAATGACGCCTTGGCCGAACTGGTGGGCAGCTCCAAAGAGGCGATGATCGGTAAAACGGATCGTGACTTCATCGCCATGGGGCGAATACAAACCCCTCAGGAAGAAATGTTCACCGCAAACGATGACAAGGTCATTGAAACCGGGCAGACGCTGTCCAGCGAAAAAGTGCCGTTCACGAGCCCCGACGGCACGAAACGATGGTTTAAAACGGTTAAGGCGCCCATCTCCTTTCCAAACCATCCACGCTCGATGTTGATGATCGCCACCGATATCAGCGACCTGCACAAAGCCAACGAGTCGTTGCGCAATATGGAATTGCGCCTGAGCACCATGCTTGATGTTCAGCCCAATCTAGTGGTTTTGCTTGATCCGGAACAACGCATCCTATGGGCCAATAAAGCCGCCTGCAAGACATCGGGCCTGGAACGAGAAGGGCTCATCGGCCGGCGCTGTCACGAGGTGCTGCACCACTCGGGCGCATGTCCTGATTGCCCCATGCCCCAGGCGGTCCAGGCGCGCCGACCGGTCACTGAAACCATTCAATCCCCCGACAATAAAATATGGCGGGTGACCAGCGCACCGGTCTTTGATGGGAATGGCCACCTGGTCCAAACGGTCGATGTGGCTGAGGATATCACCGAACACCTGGCCATGGAGGGGCACCTGAAGCGCTCCCAACGCCTGGAGGCCATTGGCACGCTGGCCGCGGGTATTGCCCACGACTTCAACAACATTCTCTCCGCCATTCTTGGCTTCAATGACCTGGCCATGGAGAGCGCCAGTTTTTATCCCGATATTCGTGAAAATCTGGAGGAGGTGGCCAATGCCGGCCGGCGGGCCCGCAATCTGGTGGCCCAGATTTTGGCTTTCAGCCGTCAAACCGGTACCGAGAAAGGACCCGTGCCGATTCATCTCATCGTCAAGGAGATCCTGCAGCTATTGCGCGCCACATTTCCCTCCACGATAGACATTCGCAAGCAGATCGATACATATGGCGTCATTC
>JABDRH010000202.1 GCA_013041835.1 Desulfatitalea sp.
TGCCCGGCCAGGGTCAGGCCATTGTCGCCGACATCCAGGCGTCCACCGGACAGGGTGAGTCGCTGTTCAGCCAGGTCGACATCCGCCGCCAGATCCATGTTCAGGGCTTGGCCTTCGGGTGCCGCACGCACCCCATCCGCCGCCAGATCCACATGGGCCTTGGCCGTCATGTGGGACGGCGAAAAACCGGTGCCGGACAAAACGATACCGCCATGGTAAAGGCCGGGCAGAGGCCACTTGAGCCAAGGCAGCTTCTCCGGTGCGATGGCCTGAAGGCGCACGTCGGCACGATATGCGGCGGAATGGATATCCGCTTGCGCCTGTTGAAAACTTTCCGGAAAGACCGCTTGCATATCCAAGGCGCCTGAAAGCGCGACACGACCCACGGGGTTCGTCACGACCAGACGCCGGATGTCGACCTGCCGCCGAGCCATGCCGCCCTCCAGCGCTACTTGCATTCCCTTCAGGCCGTAGCCGCAAAGGTTGTCTCCGGTCAGGCTGACCGTCAGCACGGGATCGAAGACGTTGCCCGTGGCCGTGATACGCCCTTGGGCACGCCCGGTAAGATCGACGGCGGCCGGCACCCAATCGAGTACCTTCGCCAGGTCCAGGTTCAAAGCGGCCGAGGCTGTTATGCGGGGAAAGCGGTTGTCGAGATCCAAGTCGGCATCCATATCGACGGTATTGTCCGCAAGCCGCAAAGCAATGGAGATGGGTCGGCGCGCCAGGGGATCATAAGCAGCTTCGAGGATCACGTCGTCGGCCGCTTGGACCAACCGGGGCGAGCGCAGATGCAGATGTCCAACGGCGGCCTTCAGGCGGGCGGTGCGTTGCCCCAGATCGCCCTGTCCGGTCACCGTTAACTGGGCGGCATCGATGGTCATCTTTTTTTCCAGCAGATGATAGCGGATACGGGTGCGCAGCAGTCGGAGGTCATCGACGCGCAGGTTCCAGGTCGCGGTTTGCGGCCTATCCGGTGGATCGGATGTTTCTGACCGGGGACGCACGGGCGCCACGGCGTGGGTCAGATTCAACTGCCCGTCGCTGGTTTGCGCCAAACGCAGCGATACATCGGCGAGGACCAACTGCTCGACATGGAGCGTTCGACGCAATAGCGCCGGCAGGGCGATATTTATCCGCACCGTGGCCAGTTCCACGATGGCGTGACCGCCGGCATCCTCAAGCCGTACGCCGCCTAACACGAGTCGGCCGGAGAGCAGCGACAGATGATGATTTTCAATCAGAATGCGACCGGAAATGGTTGGATTAACTGAGTTGATCAAGCGGTCGCGAAACGAAGCGCTGTTCAAATAGATGCCCGCGGTTACCAGGGCAGCGCCCAAAAACAGCCCTGCGATGGCGCAACTAATTGAAACTATTTTTCTTTTCGATGCCATGCAAGCTGCATCTTACGGCATGCCCACGCTCAGGTCAATTCGTGGCAATGCAACCAACAACCGGCAAACGCCCGATGGCGCTTGCCGGTTTAAAATACACCCTTATTGGGTAGGTGGCTATCCTTTAAGTTTCTCGGTCAGCTCCGGCATGAACTCGAGGATGTCCGCTTCAATACCTACGTCGGCCACCTGGAAGATCGGGGCCTTGGGATTCTTGTTGACCGCCACCATAAACGGTGAACCCTTGATGCCGCCCAGGTGCTGGAATGAGCCGCTGATACCCAGGGCCAGGTACACCTTGGGTTTGACGGTCTTGCCCGAAGTGCCCACCTGGCGGGATTTTTCCAGCCACTTGGCATCCACGATGGGGCGTGAGCAGCTCACTACGGCGCCCATGGCCTCGGCCAGCTCCTCGGCGATCTCGATATTGTCTTGATCTTCGATGCCGCGGCCAACGGAAACCAGCACATCGGCCTTGGTGATGTCCACATCGCCGGCTTCGGCTTCGACCACCTCTAAGAACCGGCGCTTGACGCCGACATCACCCGCCTCGCCGGACTTATCGGTGACTGCGCCGCCGGCGTCGGCGTCCTCGCCGGGCTGAAATGTGCCGGGGCGCAGGGAGATGACCGCGCCGGCAGAGGTATCACAAGTCATATGGGTGTGGGCCATGCCGGCGAACTCCTGGCGCACCAGCTTCATGGTGGCGCCGTCCATACCGTCGATACCGACCACGTCTGCGACATACGCGGAATCGAGCTTGATGGAGAGCCCGGGGCCCAGGTCCATGCCGAAGGTGTCATGGGCCATCAGCACCATGGCGTCGGCCGGCAGTACATTGACCAAAAGCGTACGAATCATCTCGGCGTTGGGGTAGGCCAGATCGGGGACGTCGAATTTCCATACCTCTTTATAAAGCTTGGCGGCGCCCTGACAAGCTCCGTCCAGATCACTACCGGTACCGACCACGACGGCCGTTATTTCGGCGGAAGCGTCGATGGTGCGCGCCGCTACGGCCAACTCGGCGGCGGTGTCCTCGACAACACCATTGCGATGTGCGATGTAGGCAAATAGTTGAGTCATTATTTCAACCCTCCTTTGGCTTTCAGCATGTCAATCAGCTTCTCGACCATCTCATCCATGCTGCCTTCGAGCATCTCGGCGCCCGCACCCATCTCCGGCGTGAAGTAATCGACGCGTTTGACCTTGGCGGCCGAAGCGCCGACACTGCCGGCATCCAGGCCCAGGTCACCGGTCCCGTGGGTGGGGATCTCCACCGAGGCCACCTTGCGGATGCCGCGGATGCCCACGTAACGCGGTTCGTTGATGCCGGTCTGGATGGAGAGCACGCAGGGTAGTTCGATTTCGTTCAACTCCTGGTTGCCGCCCTCGATCTCACGCCCCACTTTGATTTTTTTGTCGTCGATGACTTCGATCTTGTTGACCAGCGCGGCATACGGCAGATCCAGCATGGCGGCCAGCATGCCGCCCACCTGGGCCGCGCCGTCATCGGCCTGGGCACCGGTGAGGATCAGATCGTATTTGCCCTTTTCCACTTCGGCCTTGAGGATCGACGCAATGCCCCGACCGTCCGTGTCCTCGAACGCATCGTCGGACAACAGGATGCCGTTGTCGGCGCCCATGGCCATCTGACGGCGAAGCACCTCTTCGGCCTCCTCATCGCCCACGGTCACCACGGTGACGGTGCCGCCCTTGTCGTCGCGGATCTGGATCGCCTCTTCGGTGGCGTAGTTGTCCCACTCGTTGACCGAATAGACCAGATCATCCCTTTCGATGTCGGTTCCGTCGCCTTTGATCTCAATTTCGTTTTCGGCAGTATCCGGAACCCTTTTCACACATACCAGAATGTCCATGTTATTCCTCCGTGCTCGCTAGGTGATTCCTGTGTAACTTGTATTTACGGTGCCTTGTTGCCCGCATGTTTGACCTTCTTCGTTGCTCAGGCGTCCGTGTGCGCCGCCACCAGCTCGGCCAGATCGATGGCTTCCATCTTGCCTTCCAGGCCGGCCACCTTGATGGCGTCTTCCATGTTCACCAGGCAAAAGGGGCAGGCGGTGACGATGACATTGGCGCCGGCCTCCTCGGCCATTTTAACGCGCAGCACGCCCATGCGTTGCTCTTCTTCCGGTTCGTAGAAAAGCATCAACCCGCCGCCGCCGCAGCAAAACGAGCGATCGCGGCAGCGCAGCATGTCGACGCGCTTTAACCCGGGGATGGCATCAAGCAATTGGCGCGGGTCTTCGTACACGCCGCTGTGCCGGCCCAGATAGCAGGGATCGTGATAGGTATAGATCTTTTCGCCATTGCCGTTGCCGCTCGCCTTGAGTTGCAGGGTGCCTTTTTTTACATGCTGCAGGAGAAACTGGCTGATGTGCTCCACGGGCGGCAACCCTTCATAGTCGTTCTTCAAGGCGTTGTAGGTATGGGGATCTGAAACCACGATCTTGGAAGCGCCGGTCTCCTTGATATTGTCGCTATTTTCGTTCTTCAGATCCTGGAAAAGCATCTCTTCGCCGAAACGGCGCACCTCATGGCCGCTGTCTTTTTCCGCCTTGCCCAAAATACCGAAATCGGTGCCGGTGGCGTGGATCAGCTTGGCCGTGGCCTGGCCGATGGCTTGCATGCGATCGTCAAAAGAGGTGATGGAGTCGACGAAGTAGAGCACCTCGGCCTGGTCGCCGCCATTCAGCTCCTTGACGGCGATACCGTTTTCCGCCAGGGCCTTGGTCCATTCGGCCCGTTTTTTCTCCATCTTGCCCCAGGGATTGCCGCGCTTTTCCAGGGCCTTGAGCGGCTTTTGCAAAGATTGCGGCACCATGCCCTCGTCCACCATGCCGCGGCGCATGTCCACGATTTTGTCGATGTATTCGATGCCCACCGGGCACTCCTGTTCACAGGCGCCGCAGGTGGTGCAGGACCAGATCTCGTCCTCTTCATACGTGGTGCCGATCATGGGCGCGTCGCCGTTGACCTTGGGCGCGCCCCATACCGGGTATTTGGCAAACACCAGGTTGCGGCCCTTGATGGAAATGAACCGTGGCGACAGGGGCCGGCCGGCGGCGTTGGCCGGGCAGTTATCCGAACAGCGGCCGCAGTCCACACACGAGTAGAAGTGCAGTATGTGGCGCCAGGTGAAGTCTTCCAGCTTTTTGACCCCG
The DNA here is from genome assembly GCA_013041835.1 of Desulfatitalea sp. Lineage (GTDB taxonomy): Bacteria > Desulfobacterota > Desulfobacteria > Desulfobacterales > Desulfosarcinaceae > Desulfatitalea. The sequence continues at coordinate 4,577 of JABDRH010000202.1, forward strand.
AAAGAATCCAAGTCGTCCAGTTGCGCGTCGCTCACGCCGTATTGGACCGGCTTGACGTTGCCGCGCCGGATGCGCATCAGGCCGACGTTGAACACAGAAGTGACGACATGAAAATGTTTGCCAAAGGGCAGGAAGCACAGGAAAAAAAAGAAGGTGACATCGTGAACGAAATAGGCGGCGGAGTGGACGGATTGCAGCACGCCTTTGGAGGCCGCCGCGAGCATGTGCTGAAAAATCCATGCCAGCGTAAGCGGCGCCAGGGTGTGCGCTTCCATGCCCTGCTGTTTCTGGGCGGCCACCAGGCTGCCTTCGAAAAGCCCTTCGGCCAGCACCAGAGTGGAAATCAAACACAGCACGAAAACCGCCTCGGCCGTATGGTCCTTGCCGTACTTGGCAGGCACCGCGTAGCGCGCCGGTTTGGTGACCACCCGACGGTATATGGCGAACAGGGCCACCGCAAGAACCCATGTGGCCGCATAGGCGCGGACAATATTGTAAAACGCGCCAATAAAACCATCAGGTCCGAGAAAATGAAACCCCGATTTGATGCCCACGAACATCAGCTCCGTGGAGCGCAGACCCAGCAGCAGGAAACCGGAGAACAGCAGGATATGCATCACACCGGCGCTCATGTAGCGGGGATGGCGATATTGAAGGAGCCAGATCTTGAGCACCTGGTAAATCCGCTGGGGCGTTTCACCGAGAAACTCACGCCATGACCTGTCCGGCGCCGCCAGGACCATCGGCTTCAGCCGCATGACAATAATGTAAAGAAAACTGGTAATGCCGACGACCGGGATCAATGTATAGACAATCCAGGCGGGGATGAACCAAAACGAGCCGCCAGCAGGTGGTATCAATGCAAAATCCATTGTTAACGCATCTCCTGTGGTAAAGATAAGCCAATTCAAAGAAATGAATGAAGATTCATTCACTAACCAATACAGTCCTTGCCTGTCAATCAAAAAAAAATCTCATACCGAAATATGCGCTCGAGGACAATGAAAATCTGACATGGTCCACAAAAAGCATAGCTAAATGCGTGTTTTGGGGCGGCATGGTCCTCGTTGTCTCCAACAGCAAGTTGTTTAAGGCGCAGGAAAAAAATAATTCCCCAATCTTGCTTGTCTTTAAGTCCGTCTGCAGCGTTACATCCACCGGTACATATCCTGATATGCACCGGCGGATGTGCCTTGCAGACGAACCCAAATCCAGCGCAACCTTGGGGAATTATTTTTTTCCTGCACCCTAACCAACTGCAATTTTCTGATTGCGGCTGTCAGCAATAGCCCATCCATTTTTCTTTTGCCCTTGTGAAACATCTTATAAGCGCTTAGAATGATTCATTGAATGAGCTTGTATGGGGAGAGCGCAGCCATGATCATCGGCATATTGAAAGAGATCAAATCAGAAGAACATCGTGTCTGCATGACCCCTTCGGGAGTAACCCGGATGGTCGGGTCGGGACATGCGGTGGTCGTGGAAGCCGGCGCCGGGAAAGGCAGCGGGTATACCGATGATGAATATGTTCGGGCCGGGGCCGTGATTGAGGCAAACCCCGCCGCCATTTACGCCCGGGCCGAGATGGTCATGCACGTAAAGGAGCCACAGTTCCGGGAGGTTGGCTTGATCCGGCCGGACCAGATCCTCTTCACTTTTTTGCATCTGGCGGCCAACGAGGCATTGACCCGGGGGTTGATAAAGGCCGGGTCCATCAATAT
>JABDRH010000502.1 GCA_013041835.1 Desulfatitalea sp.
CGACTACGTTGAATCTCATTTGGATGACGATCTGACCCTGTCGAGTCTTGCCCGCGTGGCCCACTTTTCACCATTTCACTTCCACCGCATCTTCAGCGCCGTGGTGGGGGAAAGCCTGAACCGTTTCATTCAAAGGGTTCGCGTCGAAAAGGCGGCTTCGCAACTGCTGCTCAATCCGAAAAAGAGTATCACCGAAATCGCATTGGATTGCGGATTCTCAAGCGCCGCGACATTTGCGCGCGCCTTCAGGGAAGCTTTTCAAATGAAAAACGGTAGCCCATCTCAAATCGAAGTCAAACAGATTTAGGTATTGAGGCGCTCATTCGGAAAGACACAAAAATACAGAATATCGAGATATTCTGTATTTTTGTAACGCCGCCGGGTGAGATGGATCGGCACATGAAATGTAAAATTTATTTTTGCGCGAACCCTAAACCGAGACGGGGCGGAAGCGAGTACAACTGAGGAATCCCGCCAAAGGCGGGAGAAAACCGCACGTCCGGGTCTGTGTGTGTGGATCGGGTAACCGGCATTCCTACCATCTGTAGATCAACAATCTGTGTCTGAGCCCTGAAGCATATGAATACTCAGGCACTAAAAATCGCAAAGATATCCAGAAATACTGGCCTTCATCACTCCTCGCCCGCCCAGTTGCCTGCCAGCATAAATGGTTACAATCGTACCTGGGTCCGCATATAGCCGCAAGGATTGGCCTGCCAGGTAGCTTCGGCCAAATCCGCCTGCCGGCCCAAGAAAGGTGGGCACAATCGTATGGGTTGCGTATACCCCGCTTAGCGAAGTCGATACTGAAAATATGACGATATCACCTGTATCTATAAAAGCTTCAACTGATACATATTCGATCACTAAACGCCTATCGGCGGGTACTGTGAAATTCAGTTGTGCCCCAAGTTGATCCGGTGCAAAATCAACGGCATTTCCTTGCCACTGAAACGGTTCGTGCAGCGGTTGGGCCGGGAGGTTATCAAGGGTCACTTCAAGTGGCAGATTTTCTACCGTCACCGGCTTTGCGTCTCCTGCCGAAGCGTTCAAGGGAATGGCAAACATGAAAATAGCCACCAAAATCGATACCGATGGTAATTTAAAACATGGGTTCATAATATCTCCTTTGCTGGTAATTGGTGCAAATACAACATGGTCCAAAAAATGGTGCAGTTCTTCCGGACTCAGACACACAATAGGAAAAAACATGAGAGCGAAAACCTGGGGAGCTAAAGGCTCGCGTAAAAATAACTTCACATTTTTATGCGCCGATCCATCTTCCCCGGCTACGTTACAAAAATACAGAATATCTCGATATTTTTTAATTTTTGTGTCTTGCCGGGTGAGCGCCTCAACACCTAAAAATGTAAATTTATTTTAGCACGAACCCTAAGCTGATTTTTAGAGCCGGCTCTACTTGATTGAGCTCCGAGTACCATTTTCGGAACTTATCCCGAAGTCCATCGTTTTCAGCTCACAAGTGCGGACCTGCATCAGAAAGTGGGCACATTTTCCGCCTCAGGGGAGCCGTTGCTTTTTGATCATGCGCTTGCTCACAATCATTTTGCTGCTGTGTCGCTTTAATACTTGTACTTGATGAAATCTCAATAGTTGGAGTATGTAGTTTGCGCCAACAGTTATCGTACCCTATGTCTACGGTCATCGTCGATCGGATCGAGGTTCAGATTTTCGGTTTGGACGGAGCAGGGTCAACCATCATCGCCTGTTGGATTAACTTGTATAATAGCTTTCCATGGGACGCGGAAGTACGCAGATTGAACTGGAAGGTGAATTCGTCCAGATAGCATGCGAGATGTGATGGTTTTACAGCGCCTTGGTATGTTCCAAAAAATCAAAGTTTCAAAAAAGCGGCAACGATGTGGGAATGCTTCAATAGCCATGCGCTTGCGATTCCGCAGCGATGATAGGCAAAACAGTAAGACCACCGGATGCAAAGCATGTAATCGAGGCAATCGCCCTCTGTGTTGAATCGTTCCTCGAATTCTATCAGCTTCCTTGGGTAGATTTCACCCATGCGGTGGACACTACGCTCTTAAATCGCCAAAGTCAACTGCCTATCACAGTAAATACAGAAAGGACGAAAGGGGGGACAGATACTTTATGCTTGCCCGTGGTGGAGCGTCGGGGTCTTGTGCTTTCCGCGAATGTGGACGCGTCTTGATTGATGGTGCCCACCTGTAAACCCTTGGTGGTAGCTGCCGCAAAAATGGTCTTTCGCCCCCTTTGCCACGATGCACGTTCATCATGCGCGATTTGTCGATATCGGACATCTGGATGGCCAGCGCTTCAGACAACCTGAGCTGAGCCCACAGGCATACACCGTCGATAAAAAGACATGGTTGTAAAAGTCGACCAATTTCCGGACCGAACGCGTATAGCATAGCTTTGTGCTGGAGCGGTACCGGGCTATCGCGTAAGGCGTTCACAGATCGTCGCTTTAGATACAATCATTATTTGATAAGACAAATGCATGATTTGATCACCCGCCCCCCATTCTCTCCCATGCCGCCGGGGCGGGTTTTGCACCCGCTGGATTACACAACCTTGCCCGGCCGCACAGCAACACCGTCCCCTGGTTTCCCCTGAATATTTGAGGATTCCGTCGGATCAGGCCACGGCGGCCTTCAGCGCTTTGCCGGCCGTGAACTGGGCGGTTTTGGAGGCCTTGATCTGGATGGCCTCTCCGGTGCGTGGATTGCGGCCGGTGCGGGCCTTGCGTTTGGCGATCTTGAAGGTGCCGAAGCCGGTGAGGGTAATTTTCTCACCTTTTTTCAAACCCTGAGCAATGGCTTCCAAAAGGCTTTCCAAAGCCACGGCGGCCTCTTTTTTGCTATCGAGATTCTCTGCCAGGACATCGATTAACTCACTTTTATTCATCCTTGGTGTTTCTCCTTCAAAAGGCTGATGGGGTTGCCGAACCTCTTTAAAAACCCGAAGCTTTTTCGAATGCTTCCATCTGGATTTTGCACTGAATGCAGTAGGACGTTACCGGACGGGCCTTGAGGCGCGCCACGGTGATCTCTTCACCGCAGGACTCACAAACGCCGAAAGTGCCGTCCTCTATCTTGGTCAGCGCCTCGTTGACCTTTCGGATCAAATGATACTCTCTGTCACGGATGCGCAGGGTATTGCTGCGATCGGTTTCCATGGCGGCTTGATCCAGAGGATCGGCGGCCCACTCGCTCACCTGGACCAGATGGCCCACGGTTTGTCCGGCATTGGAGATCAACTCCCGGAGCTGCTGCAACAGCATTTCTTTGAAATAGGCCAACTCCTCGGGGCTGATTGTTTCCATGTTTTCACCGCCTGCTATAAATTTTCAAGAACGTCGTAATGCTTGATGGTAATGGAGCGGTTCATCTTTTTGTCGCGCCTGACCTTGCCATCGGCCCGGATGCACATCTGGACCCGGTCGAAAAATCTTTCTCCATTTTCAATCGAGTGCTCTTTCGTACAAGCAGCCAAGCAATGGGCATGCCACCCTTAATATTCAAAAATCTGCAATGATTACGGGATATATTTCAAAACACGGGATCGGTCGGGAATACAGAAATAGGGAATGGTGGGTCCGAGATATTCTGGAATTTTGGCAACATATTGATATTGAACACTAAAAATCTATGAAGCGCCGATTCCGGTTTATTGTGTTTCGGAAACGAGAGTTCCTGTTTGAAAATATGTGAACATAAAAGACGCCGCTAATACCTTGTTGGGTTTCGTTACGTTCGACCCAACCTTCGATTTGCCCGCGCGGCCCACTTTTCACAATTTCACTTCCATCGCATCTTCTGAGCAATGGTGGGAGAAAGCCTGAAGCGGTTTTTTCAAAGGTTTCGGGTCGGTTGCCGGCCATCTTTTTTATGCCGAGACCCTTAGGGTTCACGCAAAAATAAATTTACATTTTTAGGTGTTGAGGCGCTCACCCGGCAAGGCACAAAAATTAAAGAATATCGCGATATTCTGTATTTTTGTAACGCAGCCGGGTGAGATGGATCGGCGCATGAAAATGTGAAGTTATTTTTGCGCGAGCCCTTTTAATATGTCCCCATAACGATGAACATTTGAGCTATTATATAGCTGCCGATGATGTATCGATCCGGTAGTTGTTTCTTTTGGCCGATATCCTTAAGCGCCAGCACCGAGTCGGAAGAAATGAAAATTAGGGTGCCTATAAATAAGATGGCTGTTGCAGTGGATGGAGAAAACACAAGCAGGGTGAGCCCGGAAAAACTCATGGTGGTAAGCGCTATGGAATATAGGATCGCACCAATTCTCAGCGTTGGCTGGACGCCGGGAGCAAAAAGATAGGTATAAAGAACGAGACAGTATATAAGGTATGGAAGGTACATCAAGGCGAAGAGTGGGATTTTGTTAAACAGTGTCGCTGATTGTGAAAAAAAGCAAATGCCGTAAAAAATATGGCCCATTAGAAAAAAAAGCAATCCCACCATGAACATGGTGGATGCCATCTTCTTGTTCGGCTGGATCATCAAGGCAATATCACCGAGCCAGCCGGCGCACAATGCGGCAATGATGTAACTGCTCGGCAGGGATGCAAACGACAGATATAGCCAGAGCAATGCGGGCATCAGCGCGGGTTTGGTGATTTTTGCCACCCGGCGCTTCCAGCGCTTGGGATCTTCCGAGTCCTGGTAATTCACGGAAAATACCTGGAGCAAGGCGACAGTTGAAAAGCAGATAATGGGTAGGTAGTTCATTTTCGACACCTGTCCGAGGTTGGTCGGGATTCAAGGGCTTTTTTAACGTAATCCAATCCAAGGTCTGTCAACACTTCGTCTGAGGGAACACCGGTTTGCAAGTCGAACCCCATCGCTTCGTAATAGGCTTGGTTTCCTTCGTCGATGGGCGGCATGCGGTAGGCGTTGGGCCCTTTTTTCAGAACAGCTTCTTTTTTCCCTTTAACTTCTCGGTAGCCTCTTGCGCGGTCTGGCAGCCGCGTGTCCCTGAGGGTGATGTTACACATGAGGTTGAAGCAGTGCCGTACGGTTTTAATCCTTTTCCCAATGGTGACAAATTCACTTGGGGGAAAATTCCAGCCGGTGGCGCCATTTATCCATTCCACCAATGGCGGCTCAACGGGTATCAATCCAAAGGCATCTAAACACAGGCCTAACCCATTGACAATATCGGCGCTGCAGCTCGTCAGCAATAGCTCGTCTTGACTTGGAACGGGATCATTTTTTACATTGTGTTGGGTTTTGGCAACATGTTGCATGAACTGGCCTTTCAGCCGATGAATGCTCTTTGCTTTTTTATTTGAGCTGTCCGTTTCTGGGGCGGGAAGACCGCATCCGTTGCACGTGCTGGTATGTCGCCCGGGGGTGGGCTCTACTTCGTATTGAATGCCCAGTCCAATTCCGCCAATTTGACGCGGATCATGCATCGGCAGTTCTTGTCCGCCGGCATGCATGGCGTATTGTGTAGCGTTAAAATGCTCGGCTGCGATTTTGACGCCTTCTTTTAGAATTTTTCCGATGCCTTCCCCTTTAATTATTTTTTCCACAAGAATTTTAACGCTATCGATGTTGCCCCACTCAAGAACAATGTTATCTGTTTGGTCGGGGGTGATCTTTTTGTTTTCAAAAGCCTCGATGGCCCATGCAACCACCACAGAACAACTAATTGTGTCGATGCTTGCTTTGTTGCACATTTCATTGAGTTCAACAATGGCTGCTAAATTGTCACACTGGATAAGCCCGCCGAAGCCGCATGAAGTTTCGTATTCGATTTTATGAACCTGTTGAATGTCATCATCATCTTTTGGAAGCGGATAATCGTGGATGCTTTTCGGGTAGTTCATCTTGCCCCCACAGCGCAGCGGGCAATGGTGGCATCCATACTTGCCGGTTTCATGGTCGGTGACCGAGTTGTTGGATATCTTGATTGCCTTTTTGGCCGGGAAATCGATATATCCAACGCCTTTCCAATTCTTGATGGGTGAATCTCCAATGTTTGCGGACAATGCCGTGGTGCCGCAGGTCCCCCATCTCTTCATGCCATAGAAATCGAGATTATTAGGCTCTACTGCGTTTAACCAATTGTGCTTTTGAAGAAAACGCACGACACCGGAAAACAAGGGTGTGTAGCCAAACCAACTGACCAAATCATCTATCCAGCCTCCTGATGCGGCGCACATTTGGTTCATGAAGTTTCCGGTCAGCGTGGACATGGTCACGACATCATGGATATGGGTTGCCTGGTTTGCTCCCAGGCAGAGTGCTTTGAGCTTTTTACTGCCCATGATTGCGCCGAGCCCGCTTCGTGCGGCAGCTCTTCCTTTATCGGTAATGATCGCACCAAAACGGCAAAGATTTTCTGCGCCTTCACCAATGCAAGCAACCTGATAATTCGCCCCATGTCGTTTTTGCAAAATGTCTTGGGTTTGGGCGGTATCTTTCTTTTTCCACAGGTCTGCTGCATCTCGCAACTCCATATTGCCATCTTCGATAAGCAGGTATACCGGTTTGGCACTGATGTTTTTAAATAGGATGCCGTCATATCCGGTTTTTTTTATGGCCGGCGCAAAATAGCCACCACAATTGGCATCGCCCCAGCCACCCGTGAGCGGGCTTTTGCCAATGACTTCAAATCGACCACTGAAAAATGCCCCGGTGTTCGTTAAAAGTCCGCTCATGAACCCGATGACGTTATCCGGCCCCAGCGGGTCCGCCTTGTATACCTCATTGTCAAAGAGTACTTTTGCGCCTAATCCATAGCCGGTAAGGTATTCTTTGTATACATCGGCAGGGATGGTTTGCTCAGTAAATTGTTTTTCTTTTTCGGTCTGAGACAAATCAACCCACAGCAGTTTGCCCATGCAACCGAAATATTCCATGTACCCTCCTTCGGCAAATTCACCTTTATTTATGCCATGTTATTGAAACGGTTGAAGCAGCAGGGTGCATTGTCAATGAATGTGATTTCGGTGGATGCACCTACGAATCAAATGGATTGAGACGCCGATGGTCACCTATATGCCGCTGGATGGAATTGTGGTGGAAATGGATACCGCGGGAGATCTCCGAACGCGTTGTCCGACTGAGGGGAATATCATAATGAAGTGACCAGTTTCTTCATTACATCTTTAGCATAAAAAGATATGAATGCAAGCGGTAAAGTGGCGCTACCCGACCCCGGTGGTGCCCGTTTCCGCCGGGCGGGGGATCATGAGTGTCTGGGTCGGGTAAGCGAATTCGATGCCTTCCGCTTCAAAGGCTTTGTAAATGCCAAGGTTGATCGCTTGCTGGATATCCATATAGACCGCATAATCGGGGTTAAGCACCCAGTAAACCACTTCGAAATCCAGTGAATAGGGACCGTATGCCTTAAAGTGGGCGCGGTCGAAACGGATCTTGTCTTGCGCTTCGATGAGGCTTCGTATCATACCCGGAATCTTTTCGAGTTTGTCCGGCGGTGTTTGATAGACAACGCCGATGGAGAAAACCACCCGGCGTTCGTACATGCGTTTGAAGTTGCGAATGCGACTGCTCAGCAGGTCGTTGTTGGAAAAAATCAGTTGTTCTCCGGAAAGGCTGCGGATGCGGGTGGTCTTGAGCCCCACATATTCCACAGTGCCCAGCAGGTCATCCACGATGATGAAGTCGCCGATCACAAACGGCTTGTCCAGTACGATGGAAAAGGAGGCGAACACGTCACCCAGGATGTTTTGCACCGCCAGCGCCACCGCCACGCCGCCGACGCCCAGCCCAGCCACCAGGGCGGTGATGTTAACGCCGAAGTTATCCAGGGCCACCAGCAGCACGATGAGCCACACCAGTACGCGCGACAGAAACGAAACAGAACCGAGCATGGTGACCGCTTCTGCATTTTTTTCAAGGGTTTTGAGGCGATACTGCTCGAAGGAAGTACGGATGATCTGGTTGGCGATCAGGCCGATCTGCACCAGCAGGCTGATGAAAAAAATGCTCTCAATGATTCCGGCGCTGGTATCGGGCAATGCAAGCACCAGGGAGCCGGCATACAAAGCGGCCACCAGCAGAAAGAACGCCTTGACACGGCCGATGACCGCCAATGCGATCCCGCGCCATGCATTGCCATTTTCGCCTGTCCGGTTCAACTGCTTAAGCAGGATCGCTTTGGTTATGCGGGTCAAAAAATAGACGACAACCGCAGTGGCCATCGCCATGAGCCAAACCTGCAATGCATTGTGATAAAACGGATATTCCAAAATCGGTCTCACCTGCGCCCCCTGATTGATGATGGCAATTATAACCCAAAAGCAAGTTATGGCAAGCAAGATGGTGCAATTCGTTTTTTTTGGCCTGCACCCCTACCAACGCATCAAGCCAACAAGCCAGGTGGGTTGGGGTCGCCCCGGGGCGGTCGGGTAGCCGCCCCGGAGTGGTGTGACGTTTACCTAAATGATGTTAGGGGTTACCAGCAATAACCCGGTCCCATTCCGGCGCCGCGTCCAAAGCCGCGTCCCCGAAAGTCCTCGGGAAGCAGTTTACGCATTTCAAGACGATGGGTAACTCTCTTCTGGTCGAAGCGGGCCTGAAGCGCCGAAAGTTCTTTCTGCAAATCGGCCACTTTCCCGGCATCCGGTTCGTCCTGATTCAGGGCATTGCGCAACGCCACGCTCTTTTCTTCGATTTTTCCCCGAAGGTCACGGGTCTCTTGATAAAAAGCTTTCCGCGCAGCATCGATCTTGGCGCCCTGCTCTTCGGTGAGGCCTGCTCCCGGGCCGTAAACGCAGCCACGCATGCAGCCGCCGCAATTGCCGCAATCGCCGTACCCCATGCCTTGCCCGCCTTGCATGCCCTTATGGCGGCCGCATCCGCCGTGGGCAAAAGCCGCCGTGGCCAATAGGAACAGGATTGCTGAAATGCTTAAAGTCGTTTTAACCGTTTTCATAAGATTCGCTCCTTTCGTGGATGGGCATTATTTACGGATCAATCATCGCAAGGTAAATGCCAAATGCCAATTTTTTTTCTTGGTTTCTATAAGTGACTAAAAATATGTGCTTTTTACATTTTTGCAAATAGCCGACGGCAGGATTATAACGGCTGGTATGTGTAAAGCCTACCCGGTCGGGCCAGATGATCAGCGGGTTGTGTGTAAATATTATACAAGGTCAAGGTCCATAAATTCGGTCTACAACAAACTCAACGGTTTTGAAACCGCTACGTCTGCACAGCTTGTGCGCTATGCCGCAAGGCAGGCGCAGCCATCATCGAAAAGCTTGACGGGGCGCAAAAACCTTTATTGCCAGGGTTTCGCATCAAGATGCGCGACGGCAACTGTATCGAAGCCAGCCATAAGCG
>JABDRH010000505.1 GCA_013041835.1 Desulfatitalea sp.
ATTCAATAACGTCACCGGTATCGGGGTCTTTGATGACCGACTGGCAGGTGATGAAATAAGCATACCGCAAACGCACCTCCCGGCCGGGGGCCAGGCGGTAGAATTTTTTGGGCGGATCCTCCAGAAAATCCTCCTGTTCGATATACAAAACCCTGGAAAAAGGCACCATGCGACTGCCCATGGCTGCGTCTTCAGGATTGTTCACTGCCTCAAGCATTTCACTTTGACCCTTGGGATAGTTGGCGATGGTGACCTTAAGCGGCCGCAGCACGGCCATCACACGGGGGGCAAACGGGTTGAGATCCTCCCGGATCGTGTGTTCAAGCAGAGCCACATCCACCATGCTGTTGGCCTTGGCCACGCCGATGCGTTCGCAGAATTTTCGGATGGCCGCCGGCGTATACCCCCGGCGGCGCAAGCCGGAGATGGTAGGCATGCGCGGGTCATCCCAGCCGGACACATATCCATCCACCACCAATTGAATCAACTTGCGCTTGCTCAGTACCGTGAAGCTGAGGTTGAGCCGCGCAAACTCATACTGGCGGGGCCGGCACGGCAGGCAGAGCTGGTCCAGGACCCAGTCGTAGAGGGGACGGTTGTTCTCGAATTCCAAAGTGCAGATGGAGTGGGTGATGCATTCGAGGGTGTCGGAAATACAGTGGGTAAAATCGTACATGGGATAGATGCACCACTTCTCGCCGGTGCGGTGGTGAGGCACGCTGCGGATGCGGTAAAGCGTCGGGTCACGCATGAGCAAGTTGGGGTGCGCCATGTCGATCTTGGCGCGCAGCACATGTCGGCTGTCCTCGAATTCTCCGGCGCGCATGCGTGAGAACAGGTCGAGGTTCTCGGCCACCGGACGGTCACGGTAGGGACTCGGCCTGCCCGGCTCGGTGAGGGTGCCGCGATAATCACGGATTTCATCGGCACTCAGGCTGTCCACATAGGCCTTTCCATCCCGGATAAGGCGCTCGGCCAGATCATATAACTGATCAAAATAGTCTGATGCGAAATACTCCCGATCCTGCCAATCGAATCCCAGCCAGCGGACATCCGACTTGATGGCGTCCACATACGCCACCTCCTCTTTGGTGGGATTGGTGTCATCGAAGCGCAGGTTGCAGGTGCCCTGATAATCGAGCGCCAGACCAAAATTCAGGCAGATGGATTTGGCGTGACCGATATGCAGATAGCCATTGGGCTCGGGGGGGAACCGCGTGGCCACCCGGCCGTCGTTTTTGCCGGCTTTCAAGTCTTCGTCGATAATGGTGCGGATGAAATTGGAAGGGCTTTTAACGTCTGCCTCGGTCATGCGTGTTTCTCCTTTTTCAAGGGACAAGGGTACGGCAATCGGTCGCCATAGTTTGGCGGTCATGAGTAAGGGCAAAACCCGATCAATCGCGGTTCAGTACCGAGTGATGGGCTAAAATACGGCAAACCATGGGGCGGTGTCAAACAATAGCAAACACCTGCCCAACGTTGCTGAAACAGGCCCAAACAATACGAATGCATCTATTGACATGCCAGCTGTTTTCTCATAGGAAAGGTGGGCCGATGGCATGACACCATGAAGGTGCCCTATCGGCGACGAAAAAACCACCGTTTTTTCAACGCACCCAGGAAAGGTGCGAGCAGAAGAAATCAACGGCGATGCGGTAGTGTCGCCGAATTACAACAATATAAGCCATATTCATAAAAAAGGCCGGGAAGGTCTCATGGGAAAGAATCCCAGGAGATTGCCCGGCTTTTTTTATTTTTAAATCACCTAAGGAGAAAAAAAATGAAACGCATCGGAGCGAAATTTCCTCTCATACTTCTTATCATGATCTCAATTGTTTGGATCCAGCCATGCCACGCCGATGAATTGACAACGGAATCAGACGCGCCACGAAATTCCGGGGCCGACACCCCCGTTGCAGTTGGAAAACTGGACGAAATGGTGGTCACCGCCACCAAGACGCCCCACAAACTTAAAGATGTGCCGGTGGAGACGGTTGTCATCACGGCTGAAGAGATCGCTAAAACCAATGCCAAGAACGCCATGGGCGTTCTTAAAGAGATCCCCGGCATCAGCATCGCCAACCACGATGATGTGTTCGGGACATACA
>JABDRH010000507.1 GCA_013041835.1 Desulfatitalea sp.
CCCCTGTAGGTTCCCATTAGCAATGGTGGGTAGGACAACCGAACCGGAAGGGTAGGGGACCGATGAGGTGCCGGGTAACCGGTATCCCTACCGCGACGCTGGAAGGATGGTGACAGAGATGGCAGAAAGACAGGAAATAACGATAGAGCCGGGCTTTATCTGCGCAGTCTTGCCCGCAACGACCTACACTTCATCCAAGCAAGACGTCTTTACTCGAGCGGCTGACGCGGCACGCAATGCAGGTGTTTCAAAGATTCTTTATGATGCGCGCAATGCAACAGGTCATCTCAGCACTTTGGAGCGATTTGATTATGCATCTCGTATCGCTGAACAGTTCAGGGGGCTTAAAGTTGCATTTGTCGTGAATAAGCCTCTTCGAGACCCTAACCTTTTCGGAGAAACTGTTGCGGTCAATCGAGGCGGAAACATCCGAGTGCTCTCCACGATAGCGGAGGCCTATGACTGGCTCGGCGTGAAGCCAGCCAATGAGGCGTCTGCAGGCGACGGCCATTGACCGCCGCGGCTCAGCCGCAGCGTTGGCGCGCCAAGCGAAGCTTGGTGCATCTTACTGGGTGAAAGGGTCTCCCTTACCTTTAATGATTGCCGACGCATATCGAGACCGTGGTATTCCTTAGCTTAGGGTTTGCGCAAAAATAAACTTACATTTTTTGGTGTTGCGGCGCTCACCCGGAAAGGCACAAAAATACAGAATATCGAGATATTCTGTATTTTTGTAACGCAGTCGGGGGCGTGATGGATCAGCGCATAAAAATGTGCAGTTTTTTAGCGCGAGCCCTTAGTCCACTCCAGATGCCCAGAACAGGCCGGCCCTTGACACACCCAGAGGTTGTCATGCGTCAAGGGCTTCGACTCTTTTCGAGTGTATATCGTGCAAAAAAAGATGGTGACAGATCAGGGACCACACTCTTGGGACTTGTCGACACAGCAGTCCCCATAGCTTTCACAATATGAATCACACCAGCAGCCGTCAGGCGCCATTGCGCCACAATTATCGATGCAACTTTGGCTGCGGCGGATGAAGTAACCCGAGCTTGTTCGGTCTGTCCGGCCATCATGGTAGTTGACGTAAATCCATACGTACAGTTCTCCCGGATAAACCGAAGACATTTTTGCCCAGACCGTTTTTGTGGCGAATCCTTGCTCATAAACCGCCACGATCCAGTCACCGTCACGTTCGGCACCCACCTCTCCCCAATCGCAATGAGTCGGGACGCAACTTCCATAGGCGTGCATGTAAAACGGGGGTCCCGGCGGATAAAGCTCCCCGTTTAGAACCTGATCCTGGCAGACAAAGCGGATATTGAGTTCGGGTAAAACTGATCGATCCGGGTGGGCAACCCATTCACCCTCCAACTCAGGTTGCAGGCAAAGAGCGGAGGCCGACCCCATAGCGCCTATAACAAAGAACAAAACCAGCCATGATGTTACCCATATACTTTTTAATTTGCTAAAACTTTTCATGATTTCCCTCCTTCTGGGTTTTATGGAAAGAACAATGATGGATGCTGATGTAATAGGTCATGCAAGCCGAGTATGTCTGTGATGCGCCTCACAGATGCTTCATTTTTTTCCTGCTTTGCGGGAAAGCCTCCCACTAGTCTTGGCCGGCTCCTTTCCGGCATGCGGAAAGGCAACAACTGAAACAAATATTTGTGTTGACATTATCGTTTCTTTATTTAAAATGCGCTTCTTAGTTCAGGCGCTCGTTTGGAGCTTAAAAAGGGAACCCCGTGGAATTCGGGGACGGGCCCGCCACTGTATTCGGGGACGAAAGCCGCAATCTGCCACTGTCCGGTATATTGATGGGAAGGCGCGGTCGTTAGGGTGATCCGAGAGTCAGAAGACCTGCCTGGACACATAGGGTGATGGTTGCGCGGACAGCAGCATGCCCCTTGTATTTCATCTGAGGATAAAAAAGGGATGTCCCGGATCGATTAAATCGGTCCGGGTTTTTTTTTGCATGGCATGTGTAACCGTTATCGAGGGGATTTTAGCATGTTGAGCACTCATGTATTGAAACGATGTTGGATCCTATTGCTTCTGTGCGGGCTTTCACCATCTGCCGCGGTCGGCGAATCCGGGCGGCAAATTGAACAGCCGGTGCGCCAATCCATCGCTATCCGTCAGCAGACCCAGCAGGACAATGAGCACTGGCGTCAAGAAAGAGAAAATATGGTCACCCGCTTCGAAGCGCTACAGCAGCAGCATGCGGCGTGGCAGGACCGCAAGGCAGGGCTTGATCAGCAGATCGATGCCACTCGGCGGCGCGTGGCGGCCAAGGAGAAGCAACTGGCCGATATCGAGCAAATGACGCGCAATATCAAACCCTTTCTGGCGGAACTGGTAACGTCGTTGAAGGCGCGTGTCGCAGACGATCCGCCGTTTCTGGCTGGCGAACGCGGCCAACGCATCGAGTGGCTGGAGCGTTTGATGGTCGATCCGGATGTGGCACTGAGCGAGATCTATCGCAAAGTGATGGAGGCGCTGCAGGTGGAGGCCGAATATGGTTTTACCATCGAGACCTACCAGGAGTCCATTATGCTGGACGGCCAAACCCTGTTAGCGGATATTTTTCGCCTGGGGCGTTTGGGCCTGTACTGTTTGAGCTTGGATCGTCGTCAGGTCGGTTTCTACAACCCGGCGGCTACCGCCTGGCAGCCGCTGGCCGCATCTCACCGGCAGGCGCTGAGCACCGCCATTGCCATCGCCGCCAAGCAACAACCGGTGGAACTGCTCACCCTGCCTCTGGGAAGGCTGGTGATCCAATGACCACACGACATTTGAAGCTCGCCGCTATTTTTCTGATCATCTTTGTTTCGGCTCCCGTTCTTTGGGCCGAAGATATGCGTGAACTGCAAATCCAGCGTCGCGAGGCCAGGGAGGCCTTGTTGGAAAAAGCAAAGGCTGAAAAAGCGGCTGCCGAGCAAGCCGCTGCCCAAAGCCGTGCCCATATCTTGGCGGATCGCAACGCTTTGGAAAAGGCCATGGCCGAGTTGGAAGCCGCCAACCAGAAGCTCAAGTCCCAAGTCGATGGCTTAAACGATCAAGCCGAACGCCTCGGCCAAAAAGAGGTTGAACTCACTGAACAGCTTGCCAAAACAGACAGTATGATCAATGAGCTTGTCGGCGTGATCCGGGTCAATGCCAAGGATCTTGATGCGCTCATCAAACAAAACCTGCAGACGGCGATGGCGGATGATGTCCGTTCGTTTCTGGAACCTATTGCGGCGGAATCCAAATTTCCAGGCATGGCGGATGTGCGCGCCATGGCCGATGCGTGGTTCGGACAGATCAATGCGTCTGCCGAGGTCACTATCCGCAAAGCGGAGATGATCGACCGGCAGGGCCGGGAAGTCGAGGCCGACATTCTGCTTATCGGTCCGTTTACCGCCGCTTACCGGGTCGATGGCGAGACAGGCTTTTGCAGCTACGGCTCGGCCGGTGCTCAACTCTATGCGCTTTCGCGCTTGCCTCCGGGCCGCATGCAACGACAGATCACCCACTATATGGATGGTGAAAGCGATGCCGTTCCGATGGATGTCTCCCGAGGCGGCGCCCTGCGACAATTGACCCATGAACTGAGCCTGTGGGAGCAGATTCCCAAGGGCGGCCCCATCGTCTGGCCCATCTTGCTGATATTGGCGGTGGGCCTGGTGATCATTGCCGAGCGCCTCTTCTTTCTATTGCGTAAACGGTTCAATGCCGATGCATTGGTCGAGCGCATCGATGCATTGGCGCTGGAAGAGAGCTGGCAGGCCTGTCAGGCTGTTTGTCAGGCGAACCCCGGCATACCGGTGGCGCGGGTGGTGAACGCCGGCATATGCTGCAGCCACCTGCCGCGTGAGGAGATGGAAAACGCTTTGCAGGAGGCCATCTTAAAGGAGATTCCGCCCATGGAGCGTTTTCTCTCCACCCTGGGCATGCTGGCGGCCATCGCGCCGCTGCTGGGGCTGCTGGGTACGGTAACGGGAATGATCGACACTTTCCATATCATCACCCTGCACGGCACCGGCGATGCACGGCTCATGTCCGGCGGCATCTCCGAAGCATTGGTGACGACCATGTTGGGCCTGTCGGTGGCCATTCCGCTGATGCTTTCGCAGACCCTGCTCAATCGCGCCGTGGACAACCGCATCGGTGAGATGGAAGAGAAGGCCGTGGCGCTGGTGAATATGGTGCATAAACATAAAAGCGTCAAAAGAACTTGAGTCCTAGAACCAAAAGCGAATTCCGACAATGCACACTGCCTATGCAAAACTCCTAGATTACTTCGATGCCGGCGGCATCGTCATGGCGCCGCTGGCGGCGGTCAGTCTGCTGATGTGGGTGCTGATCGTGGACCGGGCCCTTTTTTTCAGAACACTTCACCGGAAAAATATGGCGCTGGCCGTTGCCTGGGAGCATATCCGCGACAATCGCTGGCCCGATCCCGTGCAATACCGGGGCGTCGTCTCCCTGCTGGTCGCGCGCTTTTTGCACCGCCGCAGCCAAGATCAAGTCCTGGACCGCTTCATCCTTGATGAAATTGTGCTTGGCATGAATCGGTCGCTGGATGCCCATTTGGCCACCATCGGGGTCTTGGCGGCCATCGCGCCCCTGTTGGGGTTGCTGGGGACGGTGATCGGTATGATCGGCACCTTCGACATTTTGGCCGTGTTCGGCACGGGAAATGCCAAGGGGATGGCCGGCGGCATTTCCGAAGCGCTGATCACGACCCAGACCGGCCTGCTGGTGGCCATTCCGGGATTATACATGAAAGGCTTTCTGGAGCGCCGGGCGATCAATCTCAAGCAGCGCGTCTCCCGGGCCGGGTATTACTTGAGGAGGCATATCGAATGTTGAACATCACCACCGCACGCCGGCAAAGGCGGGCAGCGACTGAAATCAACATGGCGCCGCTCATCGACATGGTGTTCATTTTGCTGATTTTCTTTTTGGTCAACACCAGTTTTGTGAAAGAGACCGGCATCGATGTAAGCCGTCCCACCGCGGCCACGGCGGCAACGAAAGACAATGCCGCCATTTTGATCGCCATTGATGCCGGAAACCGCATTTTCATGGACCATCGTGAAGTCGACGTACGCGCCGTGCGTGCCAATGTGGCGCGCGCGTTGGCCGAAAATCCGGAAGGCGCCGTAGTGGTCGTGGCCGACAAGACCAGCAGCACCGGCATGGCGATACGGGTCATGGACGGGTGCCGGTTGGCGGGAGCGGAAAATGTCTCTTTGGCGGCGGCGGTTGATGTTCAATGATCGGCGGGTTCCGGCGCTTGGACCTGGAGACGCGGTCAGGCAACATCGGGAAACTAAGGTATGACGACCACGGCACAACATACCATCGATGTGGACCCTTTTTCCCGCCGTGGGAGGCGCACCTGGATGTGGTCGGGGGTGACGGCCGTGACGGCCGTGGGAATGAATCTGTTTTTCTTTTTGCTTATACCGCACTCGTTGGACCCGGCCCCAAGGCAGTTTTCGCTGGGCACCCTGGTTCCCCGGGTCAAGGTGATCCGGATGGCGCGTCCGGAGAGGCCGGTTGAATGCAAGCCGGTCAAGCCCGCACCTGAACCCAAGTCCATGCAAAAGCCCCGGACTGTTCCCGGACCATCGGTCAGGGCCAAATTGACGTTGCCCTTTGAAGTGAATCCAACGCTTGCGTCCGCACCCGTTGGATTCACTTCAAAGGGC
>JABDRH010000508.1 GCA_013041835.1 Desulfatitalea sp.
CCCCTTTCCCTGGCACGCTTGAATAGACAGCGGCGGATATCGAATGCAAAAAAGTCCAAGCTGTCGACAACCACTTGAACGCCTTCTAGAAATTCATCCAAATTTTCGTTGCTCAGTCCAGCGGGAAATGTCTTGATTTGCAGAAAAGGATTTACGCTAAGGCCGTCTTCCACCATTGTATCGAGCTTCGACCGGCCGAAGTTCGGTACACGGGCGCCATATTGGCGATTGACGTTGGCCGGTTCGAAAACGTCAAAATCGGCTAAATTGAAACTACCTACGCCACTGCGAACCAGTGTCATGAAGTGGGCGCCGCCGACACCGCCCAAGCCGGGGATAGCCACCTTGGCGTCGCCAAGTTGTTGTTGTTCGGCCGATGTTAAAAGACCGATGTTGCGGGAAAAGGCTTCGGTTGTATACGATTTTCTGTTATTCAGGCCATACGCTTTCACGCCGGAAATAAATGATTGTGCTATCGGGCTGAACGATGGCTCCAATTTTTCCATGGCGATTTTAGCTTGTGCGTCGACTTCATTTTGAGCAGCAGTTTGCATATCCTGTGGTTCGGTGAAAGCTTTGCCGGCCGGGTGCTCCTTTTTTAAAAGCAAAATGGAGGGAAGTAAAATGAGATCCCCGATCATTGCCGTCAGCATGATGCAGGCGGTTAATGCGCCAAACTGGATGATCGGGATAAAACTGCCCAGCACCACAACACCGAACCCGGTGCTCAGAATCAGTGAGGAGATTAAAATTGCCGGGCCTTTGGTTGCGATGACACTTTCGACGGCTTCCGAAATGGAGGCGTTGCTTTTGCGTTTATGGTCGTACGCATTCAAGAAATGAATGGTATCATCCACGGCGATTCCCAAGGCTACCACGGATATCAGCGCCGTACCGGTGTTCAAAGGGATACCTGCGGCCCCCATGATGCCAAAGTTCATCAAAATGGGAAATATGTTAGGAATAAAACTCAAAAAACCGATGGGCAGGGACCGAAGGACCAGAAGCATGATAACGCCGATAATCGCGGCGGCCAGAGCCAGACTGTATACCTGGCTGTTAACCATTGTATTGATGATCCCGGTATGTTGAACAATCCTGCCGGTGGCCTGGATATCAATATCAGGGTGATTTAATTCTTTAATATAGTCGTTGACTTGGCGAATGATTCGCGTTTGCTCCTGGGTTCCTGGCGCAGATATCCGGACCGCTATGCGGGCGTGATCAAAACCGGTGTTGATAACATCTTCTAAATCATCCGAATCATAAAGCAAAAGGTATTGGGAGATTAATTCCATGCTCTCGGGAAGTTTGTGGTGGCCGGGATCTTCATCATGGAAGGATTCATTCATATCTTTTAAAAAATCGTTCAAAGATATGCTTTTATCGACACCTTCCAGCGTATTGACATACATCTGAACCTTTTCGATGATGTCTATATTGGAGGGGTGTTTGAAAGCATCTTCAACATTTGCCTTCAAAGAAATATCCAAGGTGTCAACCCCGGCCAACCTATTTTCAACAAAGTCCGCGGCCTTGCGAACGGATGTGTTTTTCTTGAAGTAGTCAAGCGGGTTGGTTTCCACTTTGATCCGGCTTGTGTACCAACCGGCGGTTAAGACCATTATGCAGGTGGCGCCCGCCATCCAGCGATACCTTTTTTGGACCAGTGCGTTGATCCAGGCAAGCAGTGTGGTCACGGCCTTGGTCTGCGAAGCGTCACGATAGATTCTTTCAGGTTTGAACAACAGGATTAAGGGCGGTAGAAAGAAAAAGGAGAATAAGAACTCAAAAACCATTCCGGATGCGGCGATCCAGGCAAACTCTCTGATTGCGGTCAGCTTGCTCACTGACAATGATAAAAAACCGATGGCTGTGGTAAGCGATGTTAAAAAACAGGGCAATATGACTTTTCCGAGAACACGCGAAAGGGCTTGCCGCCGATCGGGAAATGGGTCTAAAAGGCCTTTGTTCATATGTGAAAAGATATGGACCGTATCGCAAAGGGCCAGCGCCATGACTAGTGGCTGAACGATGGTGGTGACTCCGTTGATGCTGATGCCGGTAAGGGAAAACATACCCATGGT
>JABDRH010000514.1 GCA_013041835.1 Desulfatitalea sp.
CCCCTTGCTTGTAACTTTCCTGAAATAAAGATTGTTCCGACCAGACAATATTACTATTCACTCCCTGTTTCAGAGGCCACAAGGAAAAATGCCGGCCAAACCAAATTGAACGAGGAAACCGGCATTATAAAAGAGGAATCCTACATTTCCGGCTATCCTTTTCCAAAACCGGAAGGCAAATTCAAGGCCACTGAAGCCTATTACAATTGGATGAAGCGCTATTGGACTTGGGACAGCAGATACCAGATTACAGAGGCGAGAGGTTGGCGAAGATCTTTAAAAGAAGATTTTCTTGCGGTCTTCAATTATTATAAGGTCAGACTTCAAGGAAGAGTTACGGAACCGATCGGATGGTTTGACCAAAGAGCTAAAGAACAGGGCGAATTTGAAAGCTACAGTGCAAAATATTTCGCGCCACGAGACATGTTTGGAAATGTCGTAAACTATGTCCTTTACTCAGATCCGGAAAAAAATGATCATTTGACAATGTATGTCAGTACGCTCAGACGGGTTCGCCTGTTATCAGCTACCGATGCTCAAGACGCTGTAGGCGGGGGCGATGGTATATATCTCGACACTGACGGCTGTGTACAAAAGCCGTCATTGACTGTTTATCCGTCGAAACTCGAGCTGATCGGCGAGCGGGAAATACTTTTCCCAAGCAACAACACCGGCACGGCATATGTCACTTCCCCATCGAAGGGGCTGGAATACCTCAACCTGGAATGGGAACGCAGACCGGTGTATATCATTAAAATGCAAGTACTTGACAAGAACTTCGTATACTCCTATCGAATCATGTACATGGATAAGGAAACGTTTCTCATCCGGCTTGTGGAAAACTACGATCAAAAGGGACGGTTGTATCGAACAACTGAAACAATTCCTGCTTTCATTCCCGAAATGGGCGTAACTACCATCAGCGACACATTGCTCATGGATCATATCGACCTGCATAGCACACTGGGTCACAACTATATCATGCCTACCCCTTGGCTAGGCAGAGAAGCTATCGGACTTGAGTATTTGTTCACTACGGGTAAATAAATGGAAAAACAGGAGAAAAAAGTTATGGCACGGGAACCTCCCAAAGCCCTATGCCGATGGCTCGAACTGAAAACACCAAGATTAAAGCCCCAATGGGTCAGGGATATAGATTTTACAGTCGGCAGATAATCAGCCAATACGCACCAAACAATGTTTTAGAAAGGAAAATGAAAATGACGGAAAAGAAAGAAAAAAAACTGCCAACCACACAGGGATACCGGTTGCCGGTCGTTCGAACCAGGGACGACGTCGACGCACTGACGCATTTGAGCGATGAGGAAAAGGCGTTGGCGAAGAGCAACCTGAGATGGGTCATGCCCAGTGACGGCCTCTGGCTGTTGGGAAGCGACCCGGAGGTTCAGGCCCTGTTTAATGTCTATGAGCAGGCCGTCCAGGCGCTCGCTTTTACACCGGAAGACAACATCGCGATGCCATTCAGCCCATGCATGCTGATGGCCATGACCATTGCAAGGTGCTTCCGTGCCGAATGGGTGGCGGACGCAGTGAGCGATACATCGGCCAAGGTCGTCGGGAACCTGCAGAAAAAGAATGCCACCCACCAGCATCTCGCCATGCTCGGGTTCCCGGATTGGCACGGGTGGTCTGACGAGCAGCGGTTGACCATCAAATTCACCGAGGCTTGTTATGAGAATAACATGACCGATGACTTGTTCGCACAGGCGATGAAAACATGGGGACAGAAGAAATTGCTCCGCTACCTGCTCTATTACGGCTTCGTTTACCAGAACGCTTTGTTTCAGAACGTCTTCAAGCTGCGTTTCGAGGACTGGTCGGGGTGGATGGACGCCAGCGACGTGGAAATCTCAAACCGGCAAACCGCCAATATCATGAAGGACCTTCACAAGATGTACACTTCGTTGGCGGAGAACGATAACTTTTTCGATTAGCGTCTACAATTTTTCACCGCAATGGTGCAATAGTCGGAGGACTTCAGGGTCAAGGGGCCAAGGGTGAAGCTGTAGCGAAAGCTACTGCGACCCATTAGCAACGCTGGATCTTGCGTCCTCTGGCTTTCCAAAAGGGTAAAGAATGGCCTACAATTGCCCCAATCCTTAAGTTCACCATCAGAAATAATGACGGTTTTAACTTTCTAAAGACACATCCACCGGCGCATACGATGTTCCGGTGGATGTTCGTAAACATCAGCGGAGAATGGTAATGACACAAAAAAACCAGGACAACGACCAAATGCTGTGCTAATTATCCATCAGGTGGGCGGTTGCCGACCTCGGGTCCGAGTACCAGGTTCATGTCTTAGGCCTGGGGCGTTAGGACATTGGTTATCCGCCAAATGAATCCTGTTTTCAGGAGCGCCGACATAAGTGATGGCGGCACCGCCCACCGACTTATTTCTTTAAATATCAGAGGGATGCTGTTCTCGAATCATATCCCATTGCCTTCCGGGCTCACCGTCTTTTTTCGACCGAACATCTTGCTGATGATCACAAAAAACAACGGAATGAAGAAGATGGCGATCAGCGTGGCCGTGAGCATCCCACCTGCCACGGCGGTGCCGATAGCCTTCATGGCGCCCGATCCCGCGCCGGATGCCACCACCAGCGGCAGCACGCCGAAAAAGAAAGCCAGGGAGGTCATCACAATGGGCCTCAAGCGCAATTTGGAAGCCTCCACCGTTGCAGGGATCAACGCCGCCCCTTGGGCCATCTGCTCCTTGGCGAACTGAACGATCAGGATGGCGTTTTTGGTCGTCAGTCCCAAGGTCGTCAAGAATCCGATCTGGAAGTAGACGTCATTGTGCATGCCCCGTGACCATGTGGCCAACGCCGCGCCGAAAATTCCCAAAGGCAGGACCATCAGAATCGAAATGGGAATCGACCAGCTTTCATACAACGCGGCAAGACACAGAAAGATGACGATAATGGAAAACGCGTACAATAACGGTCCCTGGGAGCTGGACATCCGTTCCTGATAAGAAAGATCGGTCCAGTCAAACCCGAAGCCCTTAGGCAGCCTGTGCACGATCTCTTCCATGGCCTGCATGGCTTCACCGGAACTTTTCCCCGGCGCAGGCTCCCCATGAATATTCACGGAAGGAAATCCGTTATACCGCTCAAGCCGCGGTGATCCGTAAGCCCAACCACCGCTCGCAAAGGAGGAAAAGGGAACCATTTTCCCGGAAGTATTCCGCACGTAAAGGTTTTCTATATCTTTGGGCAACATGCGATGCGGCGCATCGGCCTGGACCCAGACGCGCTTGACCCGGCCGCCTTGAATAAAATCATTGACATAGGCGGACCCGAATGCCTGGGAAATAGTGCTGTGGATGGCATTGATGGGAATTCCCAGCGCCCCTGCCTTTTCCCAGTCCACATCCACACGGTATTCCGG